>JAKAJW010000144.1 GCA_021813645.1 Pseudomonadota bacterium
TACGTCGTGGACTTCCTGCCCAAGGTGAAGATCGAGGTGGTGCTGACCGACGAGCAGGTCGAAGGCGCGATCGACGCGATTATTTCGGCCGCGCGAACCGAAAAGATTGGGGACGGAAAGATCTTCGTCTACCCCTGTGAGCAGGCGATCCGCATCCGCACCGGCGAAAGCGGCGACGAGGCGGTCTGATATCCGGCCAGCGGGCCGGCAAACGGTTAACAGAAGGGATCATGGCGACATGAGCAAGGAAACGGTTCTAAAGACCATTAAGGATGAAGAGGTCGAATACGTCGATCTGCGCTTCACCGACCCGCGCGGGAAGCTGCAGCATGTGACGCTGATGGCGGATCAGGTCGATGCCGACTTCTTCGAGGAAGGCTTCATGTTCGACGGCTCTTCGATCGCCGGCTGGAAGTCGATCGACCAGTCCGACATGAAGCTGATGCCGGACGCGGCCAGCGCCTATCTGGACCCGTTCTTCGCCGAGAAGACGCTCTGCCTGCATTGCACCGTGGTTGAGCCCGACACCGGCGAGCTCTACGAGCGCGATCCGCGCGCCACGGCGCTGAAGGCGGAAGCCTATCTGAAGTCGACCGGCATCGGCGACACGTTCTACTGCGGCCCGGAAGCCGAATTCTTCGTCTTCGACGACGTGCGCTTCGCCGTGACGATGAACAAGGTATTCTACGAGGTGGATGCCGTCGACGGCGCCTGGAACACCGGCACCGCCTATGAGAACGGCAACATGGGCCACCGCGCCGGCGTCAAGGGCGGCTATTTCCCGGTTCCGCCGGTCGACGACGGCCAGGACCTGCGTTCCGAGATGCTCTCGACCATGAAGCGGATCGGCATGAAGGTGGACAAGCACCACCACGAAGTGGCGTACAACCCGCATGAGCTTGGCCTGATCTTCAGCACGCTGACCAAGCAGGCCGACGAGATCCTGAAGTACAAATACGTCATCCAGAACGTTGCCGCCGCCTATGGCAAGACGGTGACCTTCATGCCGAAGCCGATCAAGGGCGACAACGGCACCGGCATGCACGTGAACATGTCGGTCTGGAAGGACGGCAAGCCGCTCTTCGCCGGCGACAAGTATGCCGATCTCAGCCAGGAAGCGCTCTACTTCATCGGCGGCATCCTGAAGCACGCCAAGGCGCTGAACGCCATCACCAACCCGGGCACCAACTCCTACAAGCGCCTGATCCCGGGCTTCGAGGCCCCGGTTCTGCGCGCGTACTCGGCCCGCAACCGCTCCGGCTGCGTGCGGATTCCGTGGACCGAAAGCCCGAAGGCCAAGCGCATCGAGGCGCGCTTCCCCGACCCGTCGGCGAACCCCTATCTGGCGTTCTCGGCCCTGCTGATGGCTGGCCTCGACGGCATCAAGAACAAGATCGACCCGGGCCCGTCCTCGGATAAGGACCTCTACGATCTGCCGCCGGAAGAGTTGGCTGCGATCCCGACCGTCTGCGGCTCGCTGCGCGAGGCGCTGACCGAGCTCGAAGCCGACCATGACTTCCTGCTCGCGGGCGACGTGTTCACCAAGGACCAGCTCGAAGGCTATATGGCGCTGAAGTGGGAAGAGGTCTACGCCTACGAACACACGCCGCACCCGATCGAGTATCAGATGTACTACAGCTGCTAATCGCCGCTGATCGCATGCTCGTCCCCGCCGGCCCTGCCGGCGGGGATTTTCATTTTGCGCGCGCGGCGGCGGATGCAGAAGCGCCCGCAACCGAATCGCGAAAAGGCCACGCGTGCCGCACGCCTCGGTTGCCCCCCCTTCCAACCGAGAACGGCGCCTGAAACGCCCGGCATCGAATGATTGACCGAATTTCGATGCCTTCGTTCTCAAGTTTTCCACAATTGCTTCCAAATCGGGCCGAATTCAGGGGCGAAAACCAGATCGAACTCTGTTGGGGGGCCCTGCAATGGTTGCCATCGGCAAGAGTACGAGTGTCTCGCTCCTGTATGTTGAGCGACCGAACCTGAGCTTCGCACACTGCGTCGACGTGATCGACGCGGCCCTGGGCGACACCGGCTACGCGCAGCGCACCTTGACGTGGGGCGGCGACGAGTTCGTGAGCTTCGACGTCGAAGGAAGCCGGGTCACCTTGGGCCGGGCCGACCTCGACATTCCCGAAACATTCGAAGACGGGACACCCGCAGGTTATCGCACGCTCCTGGTGGTCGCCGTCGGGCCGGGTCCGCGCCGCGGTGCCGCACGCAACTTAGCCGAAGACGGGCGCGTATTCTGCGATGCCATCATCGAGCGGCTGCGCGAGGGCCAGGGCGCCGATCTGATCCTTTGGACCGAGACCACGGGCGTGTTCACGGCCGCCAACTTCGAATGCCTGATCGACACGGCCCTGACCATGCGCCCCACCAATGCGCAACCGATCATCCAAGACCGATTCACCGAGCCTCCGATCGGCCGGTTGATGGACCGCCTGTCCGTGGAAATCCCTTCCCGCTCCGGAATCATCCGCCTGCACGCAATTCCACCGGCCTCCGGCTCGGACACGCCTTCGCCGGAAGACACGGCCGCGCCGGACACGGCGGGCGAGGCCGGGCTTCTCGGCCTGCCCGCAAACAGCGACCTAGGGGCGTGGCAGCATCCAATGAGGGCGGAGATGGCGCGGATTCGAAGCGCCCTCTACCCCCCCTCGCCCGAGCGGCCGCAGCCGAAGAAGGGGCCATTGGCGCAGCGCCTGACGCTCTACACGTTCAACACGACGCTGATGATGGTCTCCATGCCGCTCGGAGCGGCGCTGCTGACCTACAATGTCCTTGGCCGCGAGGATACGCGCCTCACCGCCCGGGTCATGGCGTTGACGGGGGTTGCCCTAGCCTTCGGCCGCACCATTTTCGGCCCGGAGATGGACCTGATGTCCGCGCATCTGCGCCTCTTCAGTGCCTGAGCCGCCGTGCAGGGGAAAGGCGGCCAGAGCCGCCGCCTGCTCAGCCGTCAAACTCGTCTGCCGCACCACATAGGTGTGGATCCCGAAGACCACCGCACGCGTTTGCGGCAGCCGGATAAGCGTCTGCCGCTCGGAGCGGATATAGGGCATGTCCGGCCCGCGATCCCGGCGCGGCGGATCGGCCTCGCGGCGCGGCCGGAACAGGATCGCGTCGCCGCAATGGCCGGCATTGGCCCGCCATAGACCCTGCTCCGGCCGGATCGCGTCGAATAGCCGTTGAACCCGCCGCGCCACGTCGTCGTCGTAGGACGCGACCGGCACATGGATGCGGATGAGCGGGCGTAGGAATTTCTCCGCCAGCGTCCAGTTCGACGGGAAGCAGAGCACCGCGCCGGTCAGCACATGCTCCGGCTCGCCCTCAGCCTGTTCGAGCAGGCAGAGATCCTCCTGCACCAGCCGACCTAGCGTCAACAGCGGTGCGCCCCGGTCGAGCGCAACCTCCACCCCGTCCGGCCGGGTGACCGAGCGGGCGCCGACCCGGTATCCCGGCATCCGTACCAGTTCCGCCAGGAGCCTGTCGTAGAGTTCCTCTGCCGCAGGGCGGCCGCGCTCTGCCAGGGCATGAACGGCATCCGGTCGGATCGCGATCAGCCGGTCGCGCTCCGCCATTTGGGCGGCGAAGGCATCGTCGATCTGCAGCCATTCGTCCGCCGGCATCGGCAGGATGCCGGGCAGCCGCCGGGTGCGGGGATCGGCCCAAGGGGCGAAAGGCAGCGAAGCTTGCACGATCTCGGTCATAGTCCCGACATAGCCCGCCCGCCGGCGTCGGGACAGCTCCAATCCGACAGGCCAGGTCGCAAACGGGCGCGCTTTGGCGTCGCGCCCCTCGGAACCGCCTGATCGTGATGCCCGCCCGAGCCGACCGTCCGGGCGGACACCCAAGCCCCTTGCGCCCGGCCGGCCGCCGCCCCTAGGTTCGCCCCATGCCAAGCGCCCGCCCCCCGCTGCCGCGCGTCATCTGGGCGCTCGGCTTCGTCTCGCTGCTGATGGATGTCTCCTCCGAGATGATCCTGGCCTTGCTGCCGGTCTTCCTGACGACGACGCTCGGCGCGCCGATGGCCGCCGTGGGCCTGATCGAAGGTGTGGCGGAGGCCACCGCAGCGGTGACCAAGCTGTTTTCCGGCGCGCTGTCCGACTGGTTCGGCCGCCGCAAGGCGCTGGCGGTGCTGGGCTACGGCCTGGCCGCGCTCACCAAGCCGCTCTTCCCGCTCGCGCCGACCCTCGCCTGGGTGATGGCGGCGCGCTTTCTCGACCGGGTGGGCAAGGGGCTGCGAGGCGCCCCGCGCGACGCGATGATCGCCGAATTCGCCCCACCAGACCGGCGCGGCGCGGCCTATGGCTTGCGCCAGGCGCTTGACCTCGCCGGCGCCTTCCTCGGCCCCTTGGGAGCCGCCGCCGGGGTCTGGCTCTTCGCGGGCGACCTGCGCGCGACCTTTTGGGTCGCGGTGCCGCCGGCCTTTGCCGCCGTGGCACTCTTGCTGGTCGCGGTTCGCGAGCCGCCGCGCGCAGAGCGCCCGGCGCGTTTTCCGCTGCGCCGCGCCGAACTCGATCAACTGCCCGCCGCCTATTGGTTCATCACCGGTGTCGCGGCGCTCCTGACGCTCGCGCGCTTCTCGGACGCCTTCCTGATCCTGAAGGCAGGGGCCGTCGGCCTGCCAGTCGCCGCCCTGCCGCTGACCCTGGTCGGCATCAACCTGGTCTCGGCCGCCGCCGCCTATCCTGCCGGGAGGCTCTCCGATCGGGTGAACCGCGCCAGCCTGCTGGGCCTCGGCATCCCGGTGCTCGTCGCGGCCGATCTCGCGCTCGGCCTCAGCGCAGATCGCGCCGGCCTCGCCCTCGGCATCGCGCTTTGGGGCCTGCACATCGGCCTCAGCCAAGGCCTGCTCGCCACGCTGGTGGCCGATACCGCACCCGAGGGACTGCGTGGCACCGCCTTCGGGCTCTACAACCTCATAACCGGGGCGGCGCTGCTAGCCGCCAGCGCGCTGGCCGGTTTGCTGTGGCAACTCGCGGGACCGGCGGCGAGCTTCCTTGCCGGCGCGCTCCTAGCGCTCGCCAGCCTGGCCGCCCTCGTCCTGGCGCGCCGCCGCATCCCCGGCCTCGGCGCGCCGCCCCGCTAGGCCCGGATCCGCGCCGCCCGACGATGCCCGCCGAGCCATCGCATCACGCCGCGCGGCGGCAGAAACAGCGCGAATTTGCGGACCAACCTGTAGCCCGACATCACCGTGGCCCGGAGCAAAGGCACCGGCGACGGCACCCGCCGCACGTTCAAGATCGCCGAGACCACCGTCCGCGCCGCCAAGAGGTAGCCGAATGGCACCGCCAATTCGGGCACAAGTCCCCGGTCCGCGACGGGAGGATGGCACGGCATCCAACCGCGCCGCAGCATGACGGCGGCAACGATGCGTTAGATCGGGCTCGGTTTCAGCATGAGGACGCGCGGATCGCCGGAGGCAGGTCACCGGTCGCCAGAAGCCGCAGCAGGAACAGGATGGTCGGGCCAGCCCCTGGACCGGAAGCCTGGCCGACGGAAGCAAACTCTCCCGCGGAACTCCTCTGCCGCCTTGCGTCCGGCCGCGAATCCCGCGACATCTCTGGCGACGCGAGGTTCCATGCTTTCTTACCAGCATCTCTATCACGCCGGAAGCTTGGCCGATGTGCAAAAGCACGCCGTGCTGGCCGTGGTGCTCGACTATCTCACGCGGAAGGACAAGCCGCTGAGCTATCTCGAAACCCATGCCGGCCGCGGCCTGTACGATCTCGCCGCTCCGGAGGCACTGAAAACCGCCGAGGCCGCCCAGGGCATCGTCCGCGCCGAAGCCGAGGGCTGGTTCGCCCCCGAGCACCCCTATGCGCGG
>JAKAJW010000431.1 GCA_021813645.1 Pseudomonadota bacterium
GACAGCCCGCTGATCTTCGATACCGGCGACGCCGACGGCGTCCTGCGCCCGACCGAGCGCGGCTTCCTGCCCATGCCCTGGCTCGAAGCGCCAACGGCGCTGCTGCCAATCTGGATGTTCCGCGAGAACGGCGCACCCTACGAGGGCGACCCCCGGCATGCCTTGCGCGCCGTGGTTGATCGCTATCAATCGCGCGGGCTGACGCCCGTGGTGGCGATGGAGCTTGAGTTCTTCTTGATCGACGACAGCGGCAAGACGCTCCAGGCCCCCGCCAGCCCACGCTCCGGCAAGCGCCGCAAATCGGCGGAGACCCTGGCGCTGCGCGCGCTCGATGCTTTCGACACGTTCTTCACTGACCTCTACGACATGTGCGAGGCGATGGATATTCCCGCCGATACGGCGATATCCGAGGCGGGTCTCGGCCAGTTTGAAATCAACCTGATGCATGGCGAAGACGCGCTGAAGGCTGCCGATGACGCCTGGCTCTTCAAGATGCTGGTCAAGGGACTCGCCCGCCGTCACGGCTTCGCGGCGAGCTTCATGGCCAAGCCCTACCCGGACTATTCCGGCAACGGTCTGCACACGCATTTCTCGGTTCTCGACCAACTGGGCAACAACATCTTCTCGAACGGCGGCCCGGAGGGATCGGCGGAGCTTCACCAGGCCGTGGCGGGCTGTCTGGCAGCGATGCAGGATTCGACGCTGATCTTTGCCCCGCACGCCAATAGCTACGACAGGCTCATCCCGGAGGCCCACGCCCCCAACAACATCTGCTGGGCCTATGAAAACCGGACCTCGGCCATTCGCATTCCGTCCGGCTCCGCCGCGGCGCGCCGTATCGAACATCGCGTGTCGGGCGGCGACGTGAACCCCTACCTGATGCTCGCCGCCATTCTCGGCGCCGCGCTCCACGGGATCGAAAAGAACCTCGTCCCGCCGCCGCCGATCACCGGCAATGCCTATGCGCTGGAACTGCCGCAGTTGCCCGGCACCTGGGACGAGGCGATCAATGCCTTCGAACGCAGCAACATCATCACCAACCTCTTCCCCCAGGAGCTGATCCGCAACTTCGTTCTGACCAAGCGGCAGGAACAGCATTACATGGCCGAGCTTTCCCCCGAAGAGCAGGTCGAGGTCTACCTCGATACGGTCTGAACCGCCCGCCCATCGTTCCCGCGGTGCCTTTTCATATCCGAAGGGGGCCACAGGGAACGATGAGCGCGCGCCCCCTTGCCGGTCCTGCAGCCCGGCGATACCTTCGGACAAACAACGACAGAGCCCCCCATGCTAATCGGCATTCTTCAAACCGGCGAGGCGCCCGACGCGCTCCGGCCCGCGTCCGGCGACTATCCCGACATGTTCGAGCGGCTGCTGGTCGGCCACGGCTTTCGCTTCCGGACCTGGCGCGTCGTCGACATGGACTTCCCCGCATCGGTGCATGATGCGGACGGCTGGCTCATCACCGGCTCGCGCCACGGCGCCTACGAAGACCTGCCCTTCATCAAGCCCCTCGAAGAGTTCATCCGCAACGCCTATGGCGAACATGTGCCGCTCGTCGGCATCTGCTTCGGACATCAGATCATCGCGCAGGCACTCGGCGGCAAAGTGGAGAAATTCACGGGCGGCTGGTCGGTCGGCCCGCAAAGCTACGACTTCGGCGGCGAGACGATCACCATGAACGCCTGGCACCAAGACCAGGTGACCGAGAAGCCCCCGGCCGCGACCCGCGTCGCCACTGCACCGTTCTGCGAGAACGCGGCACTGGTCTACGACACACGCGCCTTCACGGTGCAGGCGCACCCGGAATTTGAGGACGAGTTCGTCGAAGGGCTGATCGAGAAACGTGGCCGCGGCAAGGTGCCGGACGCCCAACTCGACGCGGCGAAGGCTGCGCTCGGGGCTCCATTGTCCTCGCCAGCCGTTGCCAACCGGATCGCCGAGTTCTTCAAACACCCCAGGGACTAAGAGGCCCACTCATGTCAGACTGGAAAGACAAGCTGCCGGAAGCCGCGCGCGATTACATTGCCGGCCGACGTCTCGATGAAGTCGAATGCATCGTCCCCGACATCGCCGGCGTCGCCCGCGGCAAAGCGATGCCCGCCTCTAAGTTCGCCAAACAGCCGACCTTCTTTCTGCCGAACTCCGTCTTCCTGCAGACGATCACGGGCGAATGGGCAGATAATCCGGTTGGCGCCTTCACCGAGCCGGACATGATCCTGATCCCCGACTTCTCCACGGCGACTGCTGCGCCCTGGACGGCTGACGTGACGCTGCAGATCATCCACGACGCACAGGACCAGCAGGGCAACCCGATCCCGTTCTCCCCGCGCAACGTGCTCCGCCGTGTGCTTGGGCTCTATGCGGCTCAGGGTTGGGCCCCGATCGTGGCGCCAGAGATGGAATTCTTCCTGGTCGCCCGAAATCTCGACCCGAACCAGCCGGTGATCCCGCCCATGGGCCGATCCGGCCGGCGCGCTGCGGCGAAGCAGGCCTATTCGATCTCGGCCGTCGACGAATACGGCAAGGTGATCGACGACATCTACGATTTCGCAGAGGCGCAGGGCTTCGAGATCGACGGCATCCTGCAGGAAGGCGGCGCGGGCCAGGTTGAGATCAACCTCAACCACGGCGACCCGGTGCGGCTGGCCGACGAGATCTTCTATTTCAAGCGGCTGATCCGCGAGGCGGCACTGCGCCACGACTGCTTCGCCACCTTCATGGCCAAGCCGATCGAGGGCGAGCCCGGCTCGGCCATGCATATCCACCATTCGGTCGTCGACGCCAAAAGCGGCAAGAACATCTTCTCGGACAAGAAGGGCGCCGAGACGCCGGCGCTTTTGCATTTCATCGCCGGCATGCAGAACTATCTGCCGGCAGTGATTGCGCTCCTCGCGCCTTATGTGAACTCCTATCGGCGCTACGTTCCCGACTTCGCGGCACCAATCAATCTCGAATGGGGACGCGACAACCGCACGACGGGTCTTCGCATCCCGATCTCGGGCCCGGCCGCGCGGCGGGTGGAAAACCGCCTCGCCGGCATGGACTGTAACCCCTACCTGGGCATCGCCGCTTCGCTCGTCTGCGGTTACCTTGGGTTGATGGAGCAGAAGATGCCGCGCCCAGAATGCACGGGCGACGCCTATATGTCCGAAGACGAACTGCCCACGAATCTCGGTGACGCTCTGGACCTGTTCTCCGAGAACGTCGCGATACGGGACGCGATGGGGCCCGAATTCTGTTCGGTCTACGAGTCGGTGAAGCGCAACGAGTACAAGGAATTCCTGCAGGTGATTTCGCCGTGGGAACGCGAACACCTGCTGCTTAACGTATGAACCTGCTGCACGCCAACGACCGCGACGGCCACTACCCCGAAAGTTGGTACGCCGCGACGGCCACGCCACATGCGCCGTTGCCGCCGCTTCAAGGCGACGTCTCGGCGGATGTCTGCGTGGTCGGCGGCGGCTTCACCGGCCTCTCGGCGGCGCTTCATCTGGCGCAGAGAGGCCTCGACGTGGTGCTGCTCGAGGCCCATCGGATTGGCTTCGGCGCCTCTGGCCGCAATGGCGGCCAGGTTGGCTCGGGCCAGCGGTTGGAGCAGGACACGCTGGAACGGATGACCGGCCCGGCGGATGCGCGCAGGCTGTGGGATCTCGCGGAAGACGCCAAGTCCCTGCTGCGCGCCCTGATCGCCGATCATGGCATGCCGGTCACCTTCCATCCTGGCATTGCCCACGCCTGCCGGACCAAGAAAGAGGTCGAGCACGCAAAGGTTTATGCCGAAAAGCTCGCGCGCGATTACGGCTACGCGCTCGTCGAGCCGCTCGACCGGGAGCAAATCGCAAGCCTGACCGGCTCCACCGCCTATCAGGGCGGCGATATCGACCACGGCGCCGGCCATATCCATCCGCTGAATTTCGCCCTGGGCCTTGGGGCGGCGGCCATCCGGGCCGGTGCGCGTCTCTACGAGACCTCGGAGGTTCTCGCCTACGCGCCCGGCAGCCCGCATCGCCTCACGCTGGCCCGCGGCGCGGTTTCGGCTCGCCAGATCATCTTTGCCTGCAATGGCTATCTCGGGCTGCTCGAGCCGCAGGTCGCGGCCCGGGTCATGCCCATCAACAACTTCATCGTCGCCACAGAACCGCTTGGCGATCGGTGGAAATCCATCCTGCCCGGCAACCCGGCCGTGGCGGATTCGAAGTTCGTGGTGAACTACTGGCGGCGCTCCGATGACGGCCGGCTGCTGTTCGGCGGCGGCGAAAGCTACGGCTACCGCTTCCCGCGCGATATCGTCGCGCTGGTCCGCAAGCCCATGCTCGAGGTCTATCCGCAGCTGAAGGACGCCCGCATCGACTATGCCTGGGGGGGCACGCTGGCGATCACCCGAACTCGAATGCCCTGCTTCTGCCGACCAGCGCCGGGGGTCTTTTCCGCCTCGGGCTATTCCGGCCATGGCGTGGCGTTGGCGACCCTCGCCGGCAGGCTGCTTGCGGAAGCCGTCGCCGGCGAAGCCGGCGGCTTCGATCTGCTGGCGAAGCTGCCCGCGCCGCGCTTCCCGGGCGGCACGGCACTGCGCGCGCCGCTGCTGGCCCTGGCGATGACCTGGTTCGCACTGCGCGACCGGATCGGCATGTAAGCCCGATCACGGGCATTTGTGGTGGCCAAATCGCGCCGCCTCATTTACACAATTCCTGAAAGCCGCTTTCAGGAAAGGTGAAGCATGGCCCTCGCTCCGAACGTCTACGACGCCGAGCCCATCCCCGAAGCCGCCCGCGTCGAGATCGAGCGCCTGCTCGCCTCCGGAGATCTGTTCCGCTACACCTCCGAAGGCTCTCCGGTGCAACTGTTGGAAGCCGAATTCGCCGAACTGATGGGGGCCCGCTATGCCCTTGCCGTGTCATCCTGTTCGGCGGCGCTGTTTCTGTCGCTGAAGGCGCTCGATCTGCCGCGCGGCGCGCGCGTGCTGATCCCCGCCTTCACCTTCGCCGCCGTGCCCTCGGCCGTTGTCCATGCCGATTGCGTGCCGGTGCTCTGCGAGGTAGGCGAGAACTACCGCATCGATCTCGAGGATTTCGCCGCCAAGATCGACGACGGTATCGCCTGCGTGCTGATCTCTCATATGCGCGGCCATACCTCGGACATGGACGCGATCATGGCGGCCTGCGACGCACGCGGCATCCCCGTCGTCGAGGACGCCGCCCACTCCATCGGGACGCTCTGGAACGGCCGCAAGATTGGCACGATCGGCAAGATCGGCTGCTTCTCGTTCCAGTCCTACAAGCTGGTGAACTCCGGCGAGGGCGGCATCCTGATCACAGACGACCCCGAACTCGCCGCCCGCGCCACCATCATGTCGGGCGCCTACGAGCATAATTGGAAGAAACACAACGGGCTGCAGAACAGCTTCGCCACCTGGCAAAACCGGCTGCCGCTTTACAACATGAGGATGCAGAATCTTTCTGCCACGGTGATCCGGCCACAGCTGCCGTTGGTCGCCGAACGGGTCGAGAAGGGCCGGGCCAACCATGACTACGTCGCAGCCCGCCTGAACGCCTCGCCCTGGCTGAGCGTGCCCATGCCGCTCGGGCCGGAGTTGCGGGCCCCCGATTCGATCCAGTTCAACCTAATCGGCTTCGAGACGGACGCCGAGGCCCGCGCCTTCCAGGAGGCGGCCAAGGCACGTGGCACCTCGGTGCAGGTCTTCGGCCTTTCCGAGGACAACGCCCGAGCCTTCTGGAACTGGCAGTTCCTCGGGGCGGCGCCCGACCTTCCGAAGACCCGCGCCATGCTCATGCGTGCCTGCG
>JAKAJW010000209.1 GCA_021813645.1 Pseudomonadota bacterium
GGATCACCCCTTGCGGCAGGCCGAGCGCGATCGAGCCCCCCAGGATCAGCAGCACCGTCAGCGCCAGGCCGATGGTGCCGGCGTAGAGTGGCGTGTAGCCGGTGAAGAGCAGATAGACCAACACGGCGAGCGGCAGGATCAGGTACCAGCCCTCGCGCAGCGCCTTGCGCGGCGAGGGCAGATCGGCCAGCGCCATGCCCCGCAGCCCGTGCCGCCCGGCCTCCAGATGCACCATCCAGAAGGCCGAGGCGAAATAGAGCATCGCCGGGATCAGCGCAGCCTTAACGACCTGGTAATACTCCACACCCAGAGTCTCGGCCATGATGAAGGCGACGGCGCCCATGACCGGCGGCATGATCTGGCCCCCCATCGAAGCGGTGGCCTCCACCCCGCCGGCGAAGGCGGCGCGGTAGCCGAAGCTCTTCATCAGCGGAATGGTGAACTGCCCGGTGGTGACGACATTGGCGACGCCGGAGCCGGAGATCGTGCCCATCAGCCCCGAGGAGACCACCGCCACCTTCGCCGCGCCGCCCTGCTTATGGCCGACCAGGCCCAGCGAGACGTCGGTGAACAGCTTGATCATTCCCGCCTTCTCCAGGAAGGCGCCGAACAGGATGAATAGGAAGATGTAGGAAGAGGAAACGTAGACCGGGATGCCGTAGATACCCTCTGTCCCGTAGGACATCTGGTCGATCACGTCGGTGAAGGCATAGCCCCGCGTCTGCAGCGGGCCTGGAAAATACTGCCCAAAGAAGTCGTAGAACAGGAACAGACCGGCGATGATCGGTAGCGCCGGCCCCATCACGATCCAGGCCGCCGCGAAGACGACGACGAGCGCCACCACCCCCATCACCGTGTCGAGCGTGGTCGGGTCGCCGGACCGCAGGATCAGCGGCGCGTATTCCACCCATTGGTAGCCCGCCACGGCCGCCCCGCTGAGCGCCAGCACCCAGGCCAGGACCTTGCGCCAGCCGACGCCCGGCCGATGCAGCAGGGTCAGCAGCGGAAACCCCAGCAACCCAAGGAAGCCGACATGGACGGCGCGCACGATCTGGCTCGGATAGGTCAACACATGCGCCGCAGTGGCGATCTGGAACAGCGAGAAGACCACCGCGATCCAAAACAGAAGCCGGCCCTCGAAACTGGCCGGAAAGCTTGGCACCAAGGGGTCGTGCAGGCCCAGATCGACCTCCCCCGCCGGCAACGAATGGGTATCGCCCACAGTCATGCTCCCTCGTCAGAACGGCCGGGCCACCCGCAGCGGCCCGGCCAGGCGGCCCTTACATCAGGCCCTTTTCCTTATAGAACTTGATTGCGCCGGGGTGCAGCGGGATCGGCATCCCCTTCAGCGCATTCTCCAGCTTGATCTGCGCCGCAGCCTTGTGCGAGGCCTCCAGCGTCGTGAGATTGTCGAACAGAAGTTTCGTCATCTCATAGGCGGTCTGATCGGACACCCCGGCGCGGGTCACCAGGAAGTTCACCACCGCCACGGTCTGCACCGGCTCGGTCTGACCGTCATAGGTATTGGCCGGAATGGTCGCCGCGACATAGGGCGCACCCAGCTTGTCGGCCACAGAGGACGGCACCGAAACCACGGTGATCGCCACCGAGGAGGCCAGGTCCTTGATCGAGGCCACGCCAAGTCCGGCCGATTGCAGCGTCGCATCCAGCTGCCGGTTCTTGATCAGCTCCACCGACTCGCCGAAGGGAAGGTATTGCACCTGGCCGAGGTCCTTGTAGGTCATCCCCGCCGCCGCCAGGATCGCCCGCGCATTCAGCTCGGTCCCCGATTTTGGCGCGCCGACCGAGACGCGCTTGCCCTTCAGGTCGGCCAGCGTGTGGATGCCCGAATCCTTCGAGGCGACGATCTGGATATAGTTCGGATAGATCGCCGCGATGCCACGCAACTTGTCGAGCTTCTCCTTGAAGCCGGCTTCCGCATCGCCTTCCCAGGCCATCTTGACCGAGTCGCCAAGCGCGAAGGCCAGCTCGCCCTTGCCCTGCTGCAGCAGGTTCAGGTTCTCGACCGAGGCCTTGGTGGATTGCACCTGCACCTTGGTGCCCGTCATGTTGTCGCTGTAGATCTTCGCCAGGCCCACCCCCAGCGGATAGTAGACCCCCGAGGTGCCGCCGGTGAGGATGTTGATGAACTGATCGGCCTTGGCCGCCGTAGCCCCGATCGCCGGCGCGAAGGCGATGGCCGCCGCCAACAGGCCACTGAGGCCGATCCGCTTCATGAAGTGCTGCATTCCTATTCCTCCGCTGTTGTCCTTTTGGGTCCCGCTGCCTGTCTTACCTCCTCGGCAAGGGCGCTGGCCGCAGCTCACGCAGCCGTGCTTGATAGGATTGGCTTGCGACGGAAGAATCAAGGCTCGACTTGCATTTCGTCGCCGCCCGAATCGTCGGCCCCCGCAGAATTCGCCCGGCGCTAAGGCGATGCGCCGCCGCGCGGCTAGGACCGCAGCCTGACCTAACGGCAAGGCTGCAGAGGCTGCGGGCTCTCACGCAGATGCGATGTCCTGCGATCAGATCGTGCATTCTGTTTGCGCTAACATCACTCCAATGCTCCGTCACGCGGGTGCCGGAACGGGCTAACCTCCCCACGGAGACGCCCGAGATCGGCGCCTCCCGTGCCCAGGCGCGCCGGCATTTGGCGCGCGAAAGTGAGGAGGAAAACATGCCATCCATTCGTTTGCAGAAACCGTCTCCGCGGCGCGGCGCGGCGGCGGCGCGGCTTCTGACCTGCGCGACGGTCGCGCTCGGCCTGACCGCCGGCGGCGCTTTGGCCCAAAGCCTGACCGCCAAGTCGTTCAATGCCGATTTCAGCGCCATGGCACAGCTGAAGGCGCTTGCGGCCAAAGGCAAGGGCAAGATCGGGGTGCTTCTGCCGGAAACCGCGACCTCGGCCCGCTACACCTCGTTCGACGAGCCCTATCTGAAAAAGGCGTTCGAAGCCGCCGGCATTCCCGCGAGCGACGTCATCATCACCAATGCCCAGGGCTCGGAATCGAGCGAACTCACCCAGGCGCAGACGGACATCTCGCAGGGCGCCACCGTGTTGATCATGGACCCGATCTCCTCGGGCGTTGGCACCTCGATCGAGACCTATGCCAAGAGCCACGGCGTTCCGGTGATCGACTACGACCGGCTGACCCTCGGCGGCAGCCGCGACTATTATGTCAGCTTCGACAACGTCGAAGTCGGCAAGCTCATCGGCAAGGGCATGGAGGAGTGCCTCGCCGCCTGGAACGTGAAGCAACCCGACATCCTGGTGATGCGCGGCGCCCCGACCGACAACAACGCGACGCTGTTCGCGCAGGGCTACATGTCGGTCCTGAAGCCAATGTTCGCCGACAAGAAATACAATCTGGCCGGCGAGCCTGCGGGCACCTGGGATCCCTCGGTGGCGCGGACCACCTTCGAAGAACAGTTCACCGCCCATCCCAACATCAACGCGGTGGTGACGCCGAACGACGACAACGCCAATGCCGTCATCTCCTACCTGAAGACGCTGAAGGTTCCGCCGCACACCTTCCCGACCACCGGGCAGGACGCGACGCTGACCGGCATGCAGAACGTGCTTTCCGGTTATCAGTGCGGATCGGTCTACAAGCCGATCTACCTCGAGGCGCAGGCCTCGGTCGCGCTGGCGCTCTATCTGCGCGCGGGAGAGAAGCCGCCGGCCGGGCTCGTTAATGGCCAGACGATGGATTCGCAAGCCAAGAAGGACGTGCCTTCGGTTCTGCTGACGCCGATCTGGGTGACGCCGAAAAACATGGCCGAGACCGTGGTGAAGGACAACTTCGTGCCGGCCGCGAAACTCTGCGCCGGCAACATGACCGCCGACTGTTCGGCCGCGGGCATCCACTCGTAACGACATGGCAAAGACTGCAGCAACGCAGCCCTCCGGAGGAGCAGACATGCTCCTCCGCGTGCGGGGCATCGAAAAGAACTTCGGCGCCGTCCAAGCCCTGGCCGGCGTCGATCTGGACGTGCCGGCCGGCCAGGTCACGGCGCTGATCGGCGACAACGGCGCCGGGAAATCGGTGCTGATCAAGACGATCGCCGGTATCCACGAGGCGGACGCGGGCGAGATCGTCTGGGACGGCCAGCAGGTCCGTATCCGCTCGCCACGGGATTCCGCGGCGCTTGGGATCGAGGTGGTCTATCAAGACCTCGCGCTTTGCGACAATCTCGACATCGTGCAGAACATGTTCCTGGGCCGCGAGCAGCTGCAGGGCGGCTTGCTCGACGAGGATTCGATGGAACGCGCAGCGGCGGAGACGCTCGCCGGGCTACGCGTCACCACCCTGCGCTCCATCCGCGCGCCCGTCTCTTCGCTGTCGGGCGGACAGCGCCAGTCGATTGCTGTCGCCAAGGCGGTGATGTGGAACTCCAAGCTCGTCATCCTCGACGAGCCGACAGCCGCGCTTGGCGTGGCGCAGACCCGGCAGGTGTTGGCCTTGGTCCGACGCCTCGCCGACCAGGGCCTGGCGGTCATGATGGTCTCGCACAATCTCAACGACGTCTTCGCGGTGGCTGACAGGATCGCGGTGTTGCGGCTCGGCCGGATGGTCGCGCAGGGTCCTGCCGATGAATTCGACGCGCCGCTCGCCGTGGAGTTGATGACAACCGGCCGCTCGGACCGGTTGGGCAAGGTCAAAGTTGAAGCGCACGGCCCCTCGCTGGTGCAGACCGCGCATCCAGACGAGGTCGAAGCGGGTCCCGCCGTCGTCGGCAATGGCCAGCCGCAAAGTTTCGCCAGCTTTCTGAAATCGACCTGGGTCAAGGTGCTTGCCGGTCAAAGCGGCGTGCTGCCAGTGGTGCTTGGCGTCGTGCTGATCGCCGCGATCTTCCAGCTACAGAATGACAAGTTCCTCTCGGCCGGCAACGTGGTGAACCTGCTGGTGCAGGGTTCGGTCTTCATGCTGATCGGCATGGGAGAAGTCTTCGTGCTACTGCTGGGCGAAATCGACCTCTCGCTCGGCTTCATCGCCGGCATCGGCGCCACGATCGCCACATTGCTCGTTCAGCCCGGCGTGGGTTGGCCTTGGTGGGCGGCCGTAGTTGTCGCGCTGGCTGGAACGAGCGTGCTGGGTGCGCTGCAGGGCCTCCTGATTACCAAGCTCCGCCTCCCCTCATTCGTGGTGACATTGGCGGGCCTGCTCGGCTTTCAGGGCGTGATGATCGAGCTTTTGGGCACCGGGGGCACCATCCCGATCGCCTCCGACACGATCAACAACTTCGCCAATGGCACGCTCAGCCGCACTGGCGGGTGGCTCGCCACGACCATCGTCCTGGTGATCTATGCCGTCTTCACCATCCGCCGCGACCGCCATCGGCGCCAAAGCGGCCTGGTCGCGCCACCGCCCGGCCTGACCGCACTGAAGATCGGTGCAGCTGTTCTGGCCGGCGTGGTGCTGGTGCTGGTCTCGAACTTCGACCGCGGCATCGCCCGCTTCCCGTTGAACGGGATGCCCTGGGTGATCCCGATCGTCTTCGTCGTTCTGGTTGCCTGGTCGGTGCTTCTCGGCCGCACCCGGCTTGGCCGCTACATCTACGCCATTGGCGGCGGCGCCGAGGCGGCGCGCCGCGCAGGCATCAACCTCGTGCGTATCCGGATGGCGGCCTTCACGCTGGCGGCCTTCACCGCCGGCGTTGGCGGGATCATCTACGCCTCCCGGCTACGATCGATCTCCACCAGCTTCGACGGCGGTACGGTAGTGCTCTATGTCGTGGCCACCGCCGTAATCGGGGGCACCAGCCTGTTTGGCGGACGGGGCCATCCCCTGCAT
>JAKAJW010000044.1 GCA_021813645.1 Pseudomonadota bacterium
GATCTGGCCATCGCGCCGGTGTCGAGCGGGTCAGAGGCGCCGAAGCGCGGCAGCGTGGTGCGATAGGCGCGGATCAGGAAGATCGCCTCGATCAGATCGCCGCGCGCCTGCTTGATCGCCAGCGCCGCCAGTTCGGGATCGTAGAGCGAGCCTTCGGCCATCACCCGATGCACCGCAAGGCTCATCTGCTCGCGGATCTGGGCGACCGTCAGCTCCGGCACCGCGGGATCGCCGCGCCGCTCCTCGGCCAGGAAGGCATGGGCGTTTTCGATGGCGCGCTCGCCGCCCTTCACCGCGACATACATCTAGAGCGCCTCCGCCCGGGTGCTGCGCGGCAGGCCGGCGAGGCTGTCGCCACAGGTCAGGATCAGATCGAGGCCGAGCGGCAGGCGCGCCGGCGGCCGCGCGCCCGGAAGGCGCAGCATGGCGGCCTCGCGGATGCCCGGGCCGGTGAGCCGGTGGGTGGCGGGGGCGAGCGCGGACACCTCGACGATCAGCGTGGCGGAGCGGTCGGGGTAGTCGGGCGTGCCGGTGGCGAAACGGTCGAGCGGCACCAGCGCCGCCCAATCGCCCAGGGCGAAGGCGGCCGCCTCGGCGGGCACCAGCGGGGCCCCGGTGTGGAAGGCGATCCAGTCGCGCAGCTCGGGCCGGTCATGCGAGGGCGCGAGATGCAGCGGCGTGCCGCGGTCGACCAGGGTCAGCAGCACCACGCCGGCAGCCACCGACAAGGGCGCCGGCGGGCGAGCGCCGGCGACGCGCTCCACCGTGCCGGGGCGGGCCAGCGCGTTCAGCAGCGCCCGGAAGGCGCGCGCGGCCTCCGGCGCGGGATCGGAAAAACCACCCTGAAGCGCCGCGGCCTGCATCAATCCTCCCCCCGCACCAGCGTGAAGAACTCGACCCGGGTCGCCGCCGCCTTCGCGGCGCGGGTCTCGGCGGCCCGGGCGCGCGCGGCGGCCAGCGGCGCCAGCACCCGCTCGGCCAGCTCGGCCGCGCGCGGTCCCTGCATCAGCGCGTCGATCAGCGCGGCGCGGCGGGCATGGGCCTTGTCGCGACCCTGGACATAGGCGTGGCCGACCTCCCCCGTGGCCAGCCGCAGGGCACAGCGCGTCACCGTCATTTCGCCGAGATTGAAGGGCGCGCCGGTCCCGCCGGTCCGGCCACGCAGCATCACCGCGCCGGTCTCCGGTGGGCGCAGCAGCTCATGCGCCGGCGCTTCGTCCCAAAGCGCGACGAGCGCCTCCGGCGCGGCCTGCGCCAAGAGCGCCATCCAACGCTTGCGGTCTTCGACTGGGGCGACGGCAGACATCTTGCGGATTTGTCGAGTAGCCTATACAACTAGACAAATCTGTAGCCTATCCCACCGGGCCAGACAAGCCGAGGGCGGTGAAATTTTCATGACGGAGCCTGCCCTGCCCGCCCGCACCGCCCTGTGGAAGACGATCGCCGCGACGCTGACGGCCGATATTGCCCGCGGTCACTACCGGCCGGGCGACAAGCTGCCGACCGAAGCCGACCTGGCCGCCCGCTTCGCGGTGAACCGCCATACCGTGCGCCGGGCGCTGGCCGATCTGGCGGCGGCAGGGCTCACCCATTCGCGGCGCGGCTCGGGCGTCTATGTCGCGGCGAAGGCAGTCGACTATCCGCTCGGCCGGCGGGTGCGGTTCCATCAGAACGCGGCGGCGGCCGGGCTCTTCGCCTCGCGCCAGGTACTTCGGCTGGAGACCCGCCACGCCGACGCGCGCGAGCGCGCGGCGCTCGGCCTGGGCGACGGCGCGCGGGTGCATGTGCTCGAAGCCGTCTCGCTGGCCGATGGGGTGCCGCTGGCGTTGGCGCGGTCGGTGTTCCCGGCGGCGCGGCTGCCGGGGCTCCTGGACCGGCTGGCGGACAGCCCCTCGATCACCGCCGCGCTCGCCGCCGAGGGGGTGGCGGACTACACCCGCGCCAGCACCCGGATCACCGCCAAGCTGGCCACCGCCACCCAGGCGGCGGCGCTGCGGATCGCCGAAGGCGCGCCGATCCTGCGCACCGAGGCGGTGAACCACGACGCCGAGGGCCGGCCGGTGGAGTTCGGCCTGACCTGGTTCGCCGGCGACCGGGTGGCCTTGACGGTGCAGCCCGAGTGAGGCCCGCCGCCGGCGCCGCGCCCGAGCACGCACCCCTGGGTTGAGATCCATGCAATCCTTGAGGGTTCGGGGCCGCAACTTGTCATAACGGCGATACAGATTCGGGTTATCCACAGAAAAAACCCCGAGCAGAATGGTTTCGCCATGACCCACCTGCCCCCGCTGCGCCTGACCGGCGCCTCGATTTTGCGCGACGGCGAGATGCAGAGCCGGTCGCTTGCGCTGGCCGAGGGCCGGCTGGTCACCGGACCGCTGCCGGAGGTCGATCTGCGCGGATTCTACATCCTGCCCGGCATCGTCGATCTGGCCGGCGCGCGGATCCCCGGGCCGGCCGCGCTGGCCGGCGCCCTGCGGGCGGCCGAGCAGGCGGTGGCGGCCCAGGGGGTGACGACCGGCACGCTGTGCCAAGGCTGGGGCTGGGCCGCCGAGGATCGGCCGCAAGCCGCGGAGGCGCTGGTCGCCGCGCTGCTCGAGGCCCGGCCGACCACCGATCTGCGGCCGCTGTTCCGGGTCGAGACGCATCTGCTCGACAGCGGCGCGGCGCTGATCGCGCTGGCCGAGCGGCTGCCGGGCAGCCTGGTCCTGTTCGAGGACCGGCTGGAGGCGACGCTGGAGCGTTCGCTGCACGATCCGGTCGGCTTCGCCGCCGAGGCGCGCCGCGCCGGCCGCAGCCCGCAGGCGCATCTGGCCCTGCTGCGCACACTGGCGGCGCGCAGCCGCGAGGTGCCGCGCCACCTGTGCCGGCTTGCCGAGGCCTTCGACCGGCTCGGCCTGGTTTACGGCAGCCAGGGCGATGCCGACGGCGAGACGCGCGAACGCTATTCGATGATCGGCGCCCGGGTGGCGGCCTTCCCGGCCGGCCGCAAGGCCGCCGCGGCGGCCAAGGCGATGATGGCGCCGGTGCTCCTGTCGGCCGCCGAGGTGCTGGCGCAGGGCCCGGCCGAGGATCTGATCCGCCAAGGCCTGTGCGACGCGCTGGCCTCGCAGGGCGCCCCGGAGACGCTGGCCGCCGCCGCCTGGGCGCTGGTCGAGCGGGGCATCCTGCCGCTGGAGAAGGCCTGGGCGCTGATCTCCGCCCTGCCGGCCGAAATCCTGCGCCTGCCCGACCGCGGAAAGCTGCGCCCGGGGCTGCGCGCCGATCTGGTGGTGGTCAATGCCGAGAGCCGCACGGTGGAGGCGACGATCGCCGGCGGCCGGCTGACCTTCCTGGCCGGAGAGGCCGGCCGGCGCTTTCTGCGCCAGCCCAAGGCGCTGGCCTTCGCCGCCGAGTAAACCGCCCGGCGACCAGCGTCGGCCAGTGTCGGCAGCCTCGAGCAGTGTCGGCCAAACCCCCGAATCGTGCCAGCCGGCCGCAGCGCGGCGCGGCCCCGGCCCCGCGTTCCGGCGCCGCTCCGAAACCGCCCCCCGGTTCCCGGCGCCGCCGGCTTTTGGGTCAGATCGGAACATGCTAACCCCGGGCGGCCCGGCCGGGCGTTTCGCGGCGGGTGACGGCTGGAGCCTGCCGACCAGATGTGGTTCGATCGCGCGACCCCGGACCGACCGGGCCGCTATGGACGAGACTGTGAGCGACGAGACCCTCTTCATCCCCGGCGCCGAGACCAAGCGCGCCTTCCGCGACGCGCTCGGGCGGTTCGCCACCGGCGTCACCGTGGTCACCACGCTCGGGCCGCAGGGGCCGGTCGGCGTCACCGCCAACAGTTTCGCCGCCCTCTCGCTCGATCCGCCGCTGGTGCTTTGGGCGCCGGCCAAGACCTCGCGCCGCTGCAGCGTCTTCGTCGAGGCGCGCGCCTTCGCGGTGCATGTGCTGGCCGAGGACCAGCTGGCGCTGTCGCGCCATTTCACCCAGCCCGACGACCATTTCGCCGGCCTACCGACCAGCACCTCGCCCGAGGGCACGCCGCTGCTGGAGGGCACGCTGGCGCGGTTCGAGTGCCTGCACGAAGCCGCCCATGACGCCGGCGATCACGTAATCGTCATCGGCCGCGTCCTGCGCGCCCGATTCCGCAAGGGCCGGCCGCTGGTCTTCTCGCAGGGCGCCTATGGCAGTTTTACGGCCTTGCCCTGAGCCGAAATTTCCGGCAAAGCCGCGCAGGCCGGCTGCGCGAAGCGGCATGGGCGGGCAAAGGGCCGGCGCGGATGACGCGGACCGGGTCCTGTAGGGGCGCGAGTCTTGCCGAACTGGCATAGACATATTAAGATAGCACCATATATCGACCTCTCGGTTCGGCGCGGCGGGAGGCACGCCCTGATCGGTCGGCGAGAGGAGTGAGGCATGGCGCTCGACGCGAAGGACAGTCAAGAGCCGGGTTCGCCCCAGACCATGGTGCCGCCCGAGGTGCAGGATTTCGCCAGTTGCGCCGCCCTGTCGGTGGACGAAATGGCCGGCCAGGCCCAGTCGGCGGCGAATTTCCTCAAGGCGCTCGCCCATGAGGGGCGGCTGATGATCCTCTGCCATCTGTCCTCGGGCGAGAAATCGGTGACCGAATTGGAGCTGCTGCTGGCCTCGCGCCAGGCGGCGGTGAGCCAGCAACTGGCGCGGCTGCGGCTGGAAGGCATGGTGGCCTGCCGGCGCGACGGCAAGGCGATCTATTACTCGCTGGCCGACGAGAAGGTGCGCCGGGCGATCGAGCTGTTCTACGACATGTTCTGCCGTCAGGCGGTCGAGGCGAAGCAGGCCTGAGCCCGGCCCGAACGCGGCTTGGCCCGGCGGCGCCTGCGGCGCGGCCCCCAGCCTGGGTCCGGCCGCCCTGCCCTGTCACCCCAGCGGGATGACGTCGACCTCCTGCCGGCTGGTCTGGCTGCCGGCGACGCGCAGCACGCCGCGGACCGGGGCGACATCCTCGTAATCGCGGCCGAAGCCGACGGTGATATGGTCGGTCGCCACCATCAGCGCATTGGTCGGGTCGTAGTCGATCCAGCCCGCCTCCAGCCCGCACCAGGCCCGCACCCAGGCGTGCATGGCATCGGCGCCGGCGAGCCGGGGCTGGCCGGGCGGCGGATCGGTGCGCAGGAAGCCCGAGACATAGCCGGCCGGCACCCCGAGGCCGCGCAGGCAGGCGATCATGATCTGGCTGAAATCCTGACAGACGCCGTGGCGGCGGGCGAAGGCTTCGCGCGGGTCTGTGTCGACATCGGTCGCCTCGGCGTCGAAGCGCAGGTCTCGATGCAAGGCGCGGCCGAGCGTCTCCACCAGTCCCAGCACGGTCACCCCCCCGGCGGCCTGGGCGCGGGCATAGGCGGTGGCCTCGGCCCAGGGCGCGACCCGCAGCGAGGCGCCGAGGAAATGCTGCGGCGCCTCTGGGCCGAGACTGCGGATCCCGGCGAGTTCCTGGCCAAGCCGGTCGAGCGGCGGCGACAGGTCGAGCCCCGGCGCCGCCGCGGTGCAGTCGACCCGCGCGGTGAGCCGGAACCGCTCACCGGCCTGCGGGCTGCGATAAACCAGCTCGGTGGTGGCATTGCCCCAGAAATCGCGGCCCTCGTGGCGTTCGTCGGGCGCGGGCTCGACCGCGAGCCGGCCGGCGATCAGCCGCTGGCGGCCGGGCAGATGGGCCGGCATCAGCCGCAGGATATGCCGCCCCGCGCCGGAAGGCGGATCGTAGTCGTAGGCGATGGTCAGGCCGATGTCGTAGAGCATGGGCCTAGCCGAAATAGTTGGCCGCGAGCAGGCTC
>JAKAJW010000107.1 GCA_021813645.1 Pseudomonadota bacterium
GCCCATCGGCCAGCGCCGCGCTCTGGCCCGCCGGCGAGGGCGTCGACCTGACGGGCCACGACAGCCTCGCCGCGATCCTCGGCGACGCTGCGCTGGCCGGTCCCGGCATGCGGGCGATCGTGGTGGTCAAGGACGGCCGGATCGTCGCCGAACGCTACGCCCCGGGCTTCGACGCCCGCACCCCGCAGGCCGGCTGGTCGATGACCAAGACGGTAACCGCCGCGCTGGTCGGCACGGTGATCGAGGCCGGCAAGCTTCGCCTCGACCAAGACCACCTGCTGCCGCAATGGGCGGGTGACGGGCGCGCCAGGATCACCGTGGCCGAGCTCCTGTCGATGTCGAGCGGGCTGAAGTTCAACGAGGACTACGGCGACGTCTCCGACGCGACCCGGATGCTCTACCTCGAACCCGACATGGCGGCCTTCGCCGCCCGCCAGCCGCTGGTCGCCCCGCCCGGCAGCCACTTCAACTACTCCTCCGGCACCCCGGTGATCCTGTCGCGGATCTGGCAGAACGCGCTCGGCGACCCGGCCGCCGCGCACGCCTGGCCGCGCAAGGCGCTGTTCGGCCCGCTCGGCATGGGCAGCGCGGTGATGGAAACCGACGCGGCCGGCACCTTCGTCGGCGGCTCCTATCTCTACGCCACCCCGCGCGACTGGGCCCGCTTCGGGCTCTTCCTGCTGCAGGACGGCGCCTGGGACGGCCGCCAGCTCCTGCCGCGCGCCTATGTCGAGATGATGCACAGCCCCTCGGCCGCCGATCCGGCCTATGGCAAGGGCCTGGTTTGGATGGATGGGCCGGCCGATGTGGTCCATGCCGGCGACGACCTGAAATACGGCCTGCCGGGCGATGCCTATTGGCTCTGGGGCTACGACGGCCAGACCGTCACGGTGATCCCCTCGGCGCGGATGGTGGTCGTCCGCATGGGGCTGACCCCCGACCGCTTCGGCTACCGGCCGCAGCGGCTGGTCGCGGCGCTGCTGAAGGCGCTCGGCCCCGGCTGACGCCGGCCGCGCGGCACATCGAGAACGGATGGAGCGGGTGATGGGAATCGAACCCACGTATTCAGCTTGGAAGGCTGCTGCTCTACCATTGAGCTACACCCGCGCAGACTTTCCCTTAGCCGCTCGCCCGGGCCATGGCAAGCCGCCGGCCCGGCGCGAAACCGGCGTTGCGGGGGATTGAGGGGGGCACCGCGGCCGGCGCCCCCTCCCCGAGGCGCCTACGGCGTCACCGTCTTGATCCGGCCGTCGACCTTCTCGTCGACATGGCCGAGCTTCTCGATATAGGCCATCACGTCATTGGCCATCAGATTGCCCGCCGTCTCGTTGACCAGCACCTTGCCGCCGCCGAGCGCGGTATAGCCGTCGCCGCCGCCCAGCATGTAGTCGTTGGTAGCGACCTTGTAGAGCTTGTCCTTCTCCAGCGGCTGGCCGCCCACCATCACCGAGGCGACCCGCGCCATCGGCGGCGCCTTCGGATCCCAGGTCACCGTCATGCCGGAGATCTGCGGGAAGCGGCCGGCGCCGTTCTCCACCTGCGAGAAGCCATTCTCCAGCGCCAGCAGCAGCTGGCTGCCGGGGATCTCGGTGACGACGGTCTTGTTGCCGAAGGGCAGCTCGGTCAGCACGTCGCGCCGGGTCAGCTTGCTGCCGGCGTCGTAGACCTTGTCGCCGCGGATGCCGCCGCCGTTGGTGATCGCCACATCGGCGCCGCTCTCGGCCCGCATCGCATCGGCGACCAGATCGCCCATGTTGCTTTCCTCGCCGCGCACCACCCGCTGGCGCGAATCGAGCGTCACGTCGGTCGTCCCGATCACCACGTTCAGGTTCTTGTCGAGCTTGGCCTTCAGCTCGTCGACCACCTTCTGGGTCTCCGGATCCGGCGCCACCGTGGCGGTGTCGACGAAGCGGAAATCCGGCACCCAGGTGATCTTTCGCTTGCCGTTCTTCTCGCCGATCGTGACGTTCAGATCGATCGGATCCATGTAGAAGGCGTCCTTCGAGGTCTCGACATAGGCCGTGATCCCGTCATAGGCGGTCATGAAGTCATGGTCGTCGCCCGAGATGATGACGTCGAACGCATGCGAGGACATCATCTGGAAGTCCTGCACATGCGGCGTCTGCGCCACCGCGATCACCAGATCGGCGCCTTCCTTGCGCGCCTTCTCCGCCTCGGCGATGCCGGTGGCGACCGAGGGTAGGAACTTCAGATTGCCGGGGCTCGACACCTGCGGCGTGTCATCCTCCGAGATCGGGACAAGGGCGATCTTCAGCCCGGCGATGGTCTTCCACATGGTGCGCGACAGGCCCGGCGGCTGGCTGCCGTCCGGCTCGGTGATCGTCACCGACGCCCAGGGATATTTCGACTCCTTCACCTTCTCGAAGAAGTTCTGCGCGCCGAAGTCGAACTCGTGGTTGCCCGGCACCGCGATGTCGAAGGGCACGATATTGGTGAGCTCGATCGTGTTGGCGCCCTTGTCGAGCCCCGACAGCAGCGAGGGCGACAGCATGTCGCCGTCGAAGACATAGAGGAAGTTCGGATTGGCCGCCTTCTCGCGCTTGGCCAGCGCGTTCAACCGGGCGAAGCCGCCGCGCACCTTGCCGGCATCGAAGTTGTAGAGGTCGCCCACCCCCATGATGGTGAGCTTCACATGTTCGTCGGCCAGGGCCGGACGGCTCAACCCCGCCAGAGCGGTCGCGCCGATCAGCGCCGCCGCGAGGCTGCGGTGGACTCGGTTCATTGGATACTCCCTCGTTGGACTTCGCTACTGGGCGAGAGTGCGGCGCCACGCGCCGGCTGTCAAAGCCCCTGCGCGAATTTCGCCGCCCGCCATGACGCCCGCATGACAGCCCCCGCCCGCCCGGCCCGGCCGCCCGCCCCATCCTGCCCCCCGGGCCCGGCATTGACCCGGCGGCGCCGA
Organism: Pseudomonadota bacterium; assembly: GCA_021813645.1. Lineage (GTDB taxonomy): Bacteria > Pseudomonadota > Alphaproteobacteria > Rhodobacterales > Rhodobacteraceae > Solirhodobacter. Next base: position 2,924 of record JAKAJW010000107.1, read on the forward strand.
TCGGGCATCCCTCGCCCAGGCGCTCGCGCCGAGCGGAGGCGGCGATGATCGTGACGACGACAAACGACCTGCCGGGCTACCGGATCGTCACGGTGCATGGCACCGTCCGCGGCCTCGCCGTGCGGTCGCGCAGCCTGGTCGGCAATATCGGCGGCATGCTGCAGTCGCTGTTCGGCGGCAACATCCCGATCTACACCACGCTCGCCGAACAGGCCCGCGCCCTGGCCCATGACCGGCTGGTCGCCCATGCCGAGGCGCTCGGGGCCAATGCGGTGCTCGCGATGCGCTACGATTCCAACGACATCCTGAGCGGCATCACCGAGGTGCTGGCCTATGGCACCGCCGTCACGGTCGAGCCGCTCGGATGAGTGAACAGGCCCCATCATGCTGATCTACAAGATTTTCCGCCGTCCGGAATGGAACGAGCTTCGGGCCGCCGGCGCGACGCTCGGCGCGCCGATCGACCGCGCCGACGGCTTCATCCATTTCTCCACCGCCGCCCAGGTGACCGAAACCGCCGCCAAGCATTTCGCCGCCGAAAGCGACCTCGTGCTGGTCGCGGTCGCCGCCGAGCCGCTCGGCCCCGAACTGAAATGGGAACCCTCGCGCGGTGGGGCGCTGTTCCCGCATCTCTATCGCCCGCTCCGTCTCGCCGACGTGCTCTGGGACAAGTCGCTGCCGCTCGGCGCCACCGGCCATATCTTCCCCGAGGGGCTGGTGTGAGCGGGCTGGAGCGCGCCGGCCTCGCGCTTTTGCACCATTGCGATCCCGAGCGGGCGCATGCGCTGTCGCTCCTGGCCTTGCGCAGCGGTCTCGCGCCGCTGCCCGCCGCCTATGCCTCGCCACGGCTCGCCACCACGCTCGCCGGCCTGGCCCTGCCCAATCCGATCGGTCTGGCCGCCGGGTTCGACAAGAACGCGGTGGCGCTCGACGCCCTCGCCCGGGTCGGTTTCGGCTTTCTCGAGGTCGGCGCCGCCACGCCGCGCCCGCAGCCCGGCAATCCCAAGCCCCGGCTGTTCCGGCTTGCCGAGGACCGCGCCGCGATCAACCGTTTCGGCTTCAACAACGACGGCGCCGCCGCCATCGCCGCCCGGCTGGCCCGCCGGCCGAAGGGCGCGGTGATCGGCCTCAATCTCGGCGCCAACAAGGACAGCGCCGACCGCGCCGCCGACTTCGCCCGCGTGCTGGCGCTCTGCGGGCCGCATCTCGACTTCGCCACCGTCAACGTCTCCTCGCCCAATACCGAGCGGCTGCGCGATCTACAGGGCGCCGCCGCGCTGGCCGGCCTGCTCGCCGGCGTGTTGGCCGAACGCGCCAAACTGCCCCGGCCGATCCCGATCTTCCTCAAGATCGCCCCCGATCTCGACGCCCAGGGCCTCGAGGACATCGCCGAGGTGGCGCTGGCCTCCGGCATCGACGCAATCGTGGCCACCAACACCACGCTTTCGCGCGAAGGTCTGAAAAGTGCAAGCCGAGACGAAAATGGCGGCCTGTCCGGCGCACCATTGTTCGAAAAATCTACACGCGTGCTGGCCCGGCTATCGCAACTGACGGCTGGAAAGCTGCCGCTGATCGGCGTCGGCGGAATTTCCAGCGCCGAACAGGCCTATGCCAAGATCACCGCCGGCGCCTCGGCGGTGCAGCTCTATACCGCGATGGTCTACGAGGGGCTCGGCCTGATCCCGCGGATCGCCCGCGGCCTCGAGGCGCTGCTCGCCCGCGACGGTTTCGCCACGGTGGCGGCGGCGGTCGGCAGCCGGCGCGACGACTGGCTCTGAACCCAGGGCGGCGGCGCGACGTCGGTCCAACGTCGGTGTCATATCGGTGCGAAATCGGTGTGAAATCGGTAGAGCGATTTTGCCGCAAAACCAGTGGCTTGCCCCACCGCAGCCGTGCCCCGTCCGGGCCGAACTCAGACCACCGTGCGCAGCCGGTAGCCCGGCCCGTAGGCCAGCCGGACCGAGGTCACCGGCGCCTCGCCGAGCCAGGTCGTGCGCTCGATGACGAACAGCGCCGTGCCTTCGGCCACCTGCAGCAGCGCGGCCTCCTCCGGCCCCGCGTTGGCGGCGGAGAACTCAATGTCGCCCGTGGTATAGGCGACGGTCTTCACCAGCCATTCATTGACGCTGACCGCCGCCAGATCCGCCGGCAATGGCTCCGGCAGCACCGCCGCGTTCAGCCAGCGATCCTCGTAGAGGAACGGCCGCCCGTCGGCGAAATGCAGCGTCTTCAGATGCATCAGCCGCACGCCGCGGGCCAGCCCCAGCCGCAAGGCCAGCCCCGCCGGCGCCTCCGCCGCCGCGGCCGCCAGCACCCGGAACCCATAACGCTGGCCCCGCCCCTCCACCTCGAGCCGGATCACCGGAATATCGACCGTCGCCTTGCGCACCGGATGGGTGGCGACCCGCGTTCCCGCCCGCCGTCGCCGCTCCAGCACGCCGGCCCGCGCCAGTTCCCCCAGGGCCCGGCTGACCGTCGCCCGGGCACAGCCGAACTCTGCCGCCAGCTGCTCCTCGGTCGGCAGCATGGCGCCCGGCGGCCAGTCCCGCCGCTCGATCCGGCGTAGCACCTCGGCCCGCACCGCCTCCCAGCCGAGCGCGCTCACAGCCGCTCCCTCAGACGCGCAAGAACCTTTCGGTAGCGTGCTGTAATCGCCGCATGTTTCACATGCCGACCGGCGGCCACCACGGGCCGGCCGGCAGCCCAGACGCGATCCACCACGCGGTCGTCGGCGGCGAAGATCCAGGCGTCCAGCAGGTCATCGCCCTGCCGCCCGGCAAGCTCCAGATGGTTCGGGTCGAGGGTCAACAGATCGGCCCAATTGCCCGGCGCGATGGCCCCCGCCGCGCGCCCCG
>JAKAJW010000184.1 GCA_021813645.1 Pseudomonadota bacterium
CTGCCGCCGCCGGCCGCGACCGCCGTCTCGGGCCTGGCCGTGGCGGTGTCGCCCTGGCCGCAGGCGCGGCCGGCCCTGGCGATCGTCGCGCCGATCCCGACCGCCGCGCCGCCCGGCGATGCGCCGAGCGCATTGCAACCGGTCTCCTTCCGCGCGCCGATGGGGCCGGGGACCACCGCGGGCGGCAAGGGCACGCTATGCGGCGATCCGCTGCTGCGCGGCGAGACCATTCCGCCCGTCGTCGGCCGGGTCCGGGGCTGCGGCATCGCGGCGCCGGTGCGGCTGACGGCGGTGGCCGGCATCGCCCTGTCGGAGCCGGCGGAGCTGAGCTGCCCGACAGCCCGGGCGCTCGGCCGCTGGGTGACGCGGGGGCTCATTCCCGCAGTCGGCGGCGCCGGCGGCGGGGTGAAGCAGCTGGTGGTGTTCGGCAGCTATGTGTGCCGGCCGGTCGACGGGCTGAAGGGCGAGCGGCTGAGCCTGCATTCAGAGGGCGAGGCGATCGACATCGGCGGCTACGTGCTGCGCAGCGGCGCGCAGGTCAGCGTGGCGCGCGACTGGCGCAGGCCGGGCGAGGGGGCCGTGCTGCAGGCCGCCTATCACGCCGCCTGTGGCATCTTCGGCACCACGCTCGGCCCGAACGGCGACCGCTTCCACCAGACCCATATGCATTTCGACATCGCCCATTACGCCGGCGGGGCCTATTGCCACTGACGGCTGCGGCGGGGCCGGCTAGCGCAGCCGCGGCGCCGGGCCGAGCGGCAGCGGGCCAATCGACATGAAACCCTGCTGGAAGGACAGCGGCAGCGTCACCGTGTCGGGGTCGGGCGAGCCGGTGGCGAGCTCGGCCAGCATGTTGTGCACGGTCGGCGCGATCTCGGGCCGCAGCAGGCCGAGGCCCACCGCAGCGTCGATCATCGCCGGCCAGTCCTTGACGGTGAGCGTGATCCGCCCGACCGGGGTGCCGTCGGCGGCCACCGTCAGCTCGCCCTGGGCCGACAACCGCAGCGGGCCCCAGCCGATATGGGCGTCTTGCAGCGTCAGTTCGGTCAGCTGCGGCGGGCGGGCGGCCAGGTGGCGGTCGATCGGCGCGTCGAAACCGGCTTCGGCGTTGAGATAGATCTGATCGAGCGTGGCCGGCAGCGCGCCCTTGGGGTCGAGCATCGCCTCCACCGCGGCATTCGGCACCACGCTGTCGATCTCGAGCCCGAGCTGCTGCACCAGCGGCCGGCCGGGGATCCGGCGCGCGGCGGCCCGCAGCGTCGCGGCGGCGGCCTGCCAGCCCAGGCTGGAGCCGAGATCGGGACGGTCGATCACCAGGATCGCCTCGCGCAGCGCGAAGGCGAGGCCGGGCACCAGAGTCAGGCTCGCCTCCATCTTCGACGAGCCGAGGGTCAGCGTGCCGTCCGGGGTCTGCAGCTCCTGCCGGTGCGGCAGGGCGGCGATGTAATGGTAGGGGTTGTAGCTCAGCGCGAAGATCTGGGCGAAGGGGGCGCGCCAGGTCACGCCGGCGGCCGGATCGCCGAGCGCGATGTCGTTCACCGTCAGGTCGAAGCGGTTGGGGAAGCCGAGCACTTCGAGGCTGGAGTAGCTGGCGGTCTTGCCTGCTGCCTGCTGGCCAGCGAAGAAGGCGCGCGCGGCATGGCCCTCGGCGGTGGCGCCGACGAACCACCAGCCGCCCCAGAGCAGCATGGCCAGCACCACGAGGATCGACAGAATGCGCATCGCGGCCCCTTTCGCTCGGCTGCCCGAGCTGTCTACAAGGGGCGCGACGGGAGGGCCAGGGGAAGCATGGACGCGCCGCTTTGGGTTTTCGGCTACGGGTCGCTGATCTGGCATCCGGGCTTCGCCGTAGCCGAGCAGGAAACCGCCCGGCTGGAGGGCTGGCACCGCTCGTTCTGCATGGATTCGATCCATTATCGCGGCACCGAGACGGCGCCGGGCCTGGTGCTGGCGCTCGATGCGCGGCCCGGCGCCTGCTGCCATGGCGTGGCGTTCCGGGTCACGCCCGGCCAGGAGGCGGAGGCGCTGGCCGCGCTGCGGGCGCGCGAGCTCGTCTCTTCGGCCTATCGGGAGACCCGCCTGCCGGTGGCGCTGGCCGGCGGTCGCCGGGTCGAGGCCCTGACCTTCGTCATCGATCCCGGCCACCGGCAGTATCGCGGCGGGCTCAGCCTGGAGGCGCAGGCCGCGGTGATCGCGCGCGCGGTGGGCGAGCGCGGGCCGAACTGCGACTATCTGTTCAACACCGTCGCGCATCTGGCCGCGCTGGGGATCGCCGATCCCGAGCTCGACCAGTTGGCGGCGCGGGTGCGCGCGCTCGGGGCAATCGCGCAACGCTGAGCCAGATCCGCTGCGGGGCAGTTGGCAAGCCGCCGGCCGCCGCCTATGCTCCGGGCGGTTTTTGTGGGGCTGGAACGACAGATGGAGCGACCCGGGCGCGAGGCCGCCAATTTTTCTCGACCGGTGCGCCAGGTCGCGATGATGCTCGTGATCCTGGTGCTGGTGGCCGTCGGCGCCTGGGTGGCGCGCGACCGGCTGGAGGTGATCTTCCACGCCAATCCGGGGCTGAACAGCGTCATCATCGCGGTCTTCCTGATCGGCGTGATCTCCTGCTTCTGGCAAGTGGTGCAGCTGTTCACCTCGACCCGCTGGATCGAGGATTTCGTCAATCAGCTGCCCGGCCATGAGGCGGTGCAGCCGCCGCAGCTGCTGGTCTCGCTGGCCACGTTGCTGCGCGCCCGCGGCGCCCGTAGCCAGATCAGCGGCGCGGCGACAACCTCGATCCTCGACTCGGTCGCCACCCGGATCGACGAGGCGCGCGACATCACCCGCTATCTCGGCAATCTGCTGATCTTCCTGGGCCTGCTCGGCACCTTCTGGGGCCTGGCCACCACGGTGCCGGCGGTGGTCGAGACGATCCGCAACCTGGCCCCGAAAGAGGGCGAGACGGCGACCCAGGTGTTCGAGAAGCTGATGGGCGGGCTGCAGTCGCAGCTGGGCGGCATGGGCATGGCCTTCTCCTCCTCGCTGATCGGGCTGTTCGGCTCGCTGATGGTCGGCCTGTTGGAATTGTTCGCCAGCCACGGCCAGAACCGCTTCTATCGCGAACTGGAGGACTGGCTGTCCTCGATCACCCGGATCAGCTTCGCCGGGGCGGAGGGCGACGGCGGCTTCGACCAGGGGCTGGTGGTCGGTGTCCTGGACCATATGGCCGAGCAGGTCGAGTCGCTGCAGGAGATGTTCCGCCAGTCCGAGGCCAGTCGCGCCGCGGTGGAGCAGCGGCTGGCGGCGCTGATCGACGGGGTGGGGCGGCTGACCGGCCGGCTCGAGGGCGTGGCGGGCACCGCCACCGCACTGGCCCGGCTGGCCGAGGCGCAGGACCGCGGCGCCGGCACGCAGGAGCGGCTGGTGGAGACGCTGGAGCGTTCGGTGCTGCGGCAGGATCGCATCGCCGAGGGGCTGGAGCGGGCGATCGAGTTCCAGGACCGCGCCGCCAAGGCGCAGGAGCGGCTGGCCGCCAGCCTGCAGGCGCGCGAGGACCAGGCCGGCGGCGGCGGTGAGCATGTCGATGCCGAAAGCCGGATGCGGCTGCGCTCGATCGACGTGCAGCTGCTGCGCATCCTGGAGGAGATCTCCGCCGGTCGGCAGGAGAGCATGACCGACCTGCGCGGCGACCTGGCGGCGCTGACCGCAGCGATCCGGCAATTGTCGCGCGGGTCGCTGCCGGCCGGGCGGGGCTGAGATGGGCCTGTCGCGCCGCGGCAGCCGGGGCGAGGCGCCGATCTGGCCGGGCTTCGTCGATGCCTTCTCCTCGCTGCTTCTGGTGCTGATGTTCGTGCTGACGATCTTCCTGGTCGTGCAGTTCGTGCTGCGGCAGACGATTTCCACCCAGTCGAGCCAGCTCGGCGACCTGACGGCGCAGGTGCAGAGCCTGGCCAATGCGCTGGGGCTGGCCAAGGCGGATGTGGCGCGGCTGCGGACGCAGGTCGGCGATCTGACCGGCCAGCTCGGCGCGGCCAGGGCCAAGGCCGACCAGCAGGAGACGCTGATCGCCTCGTTGACCGGCCAGCTGGCGGCGCGCCAGGCCGATCTGGCGGCGGCGCAGGCCAAGGTGACGAGCTTCGAGGCGCAGGTGGCGAGCCTGCTGGCGCAGCGCGACGCGGCGCAGGGCAAGATCGCCGATCTCGGCAAGCAGGTGACGGATCTGAGCGCCGCGCGCGACCAGCTCTTGACGGAGCAGCAGGCGCTGCAGCTGGCGGTCGCCCAGGCGCGCAAGCAGATCGACGCCCAGGCCGAGGAAGCGCGGCTGGCGGCGGCGCGCACCGAGGCGCTGCAGGCGCTGATCGACAGCTTGAAGGGCCAGGTCAGCCAACGCGACGCGGCGCTGGCCCAGGCGCAGGACCAGTTGAGCGCGCAGGAAAAGCAGCGGCTGGCCGATGCGGCGGCGGCGGAGCTGCTGCGGCAGAAGCTGAAGGACTCGCAGGACGCGCTGACGGCGATGACGCTGGCGCTGGAGGATCAGCGCAAGAAGGCGGAAGACACGCTGACCCTTTTGGCGGCGGCGCAGAACGCCAAGGCGGTGGCGGAGGCCAAGGCCGAAACCAGCCTGACCGATGCGCAGAAGAACGCCGGCCTGCTGGCGGCGGCGCAGAAGGCGCTGACCGAGGAACAGACGAAATCGGCCGATCAGGCGCGGCAGGTGGCGCTGCTGAACGAGCAGCTGGCCGCGATGCGCACCCAATTGGCCAATCTGCAGGGGCTGCTCGACGCCTCGGCGGCCAAGGACAGCCAGAGCAAGGTGCAGATCGACACGCTGGGCAACCAGCTGAACCAGGCGCTGGCGCGGCTGGCCGCCGAACAGAAGGCGCGCGCCGATCTGGAGGCGCAGAAGGCCAAGCTGCTGGCCGAGCAGAACCAGAAGCTGGAGGGCTACCGGTCGGAGTTCTTCGGCAAGGTCTCGCAGGTGCTGGCCGGCCAGCCGGGGGTGAAGGTGGTGGGCGACCGCTTCGTCTTCTCGTCCGAAGTGCTGTTCGAGTCGGGTTCGGCCGATCTGTCGCCGGCGGGCAAGGCGCAGATCGACAAGGTGGTGCAGGTGCTGGAACTGGTGGCCGCGCAGATCCCCGCGGACATCAATTGGATCCTGCAGGTGAACGGCTATACCGACAATGCGCCGCTGACCGGCGGCGGGCCGTTCCAAGACAATTGGGAGCTGAGCCAGGGCCGGGCGCTGTCGGTGGTGCGCTACATGATCGCCAAAGGGTTCCCGCCGGCCCGGCTGGCGGCGGCGGGCTTCGGCGAATATCAACCGGTGGCCGCGGGGAACACGCCCGAGGCGCGGGCGCAGAACCGCCGGATCGAGCTGAAGCTGACCGAAAAGTAGCGGGCCGGCGGCGGCGCCGCCCGGTGTGGGGCCCTCGGGGCGCGCCCGGCGTGGGTTGCCCGGTGTGGGTTGCCCGGTGTCGGCTGAGGCCAAGACGGTTTCCGAAAGCGGCCGCGCGTGCTAGGCTTGCGGCAACGACAAACCGACGCCCGAGCGCGATCGGGGCAACGAGCAGACGCCAAACAGAAGCAGACGCGTCTCGGCGAAGACGCGCAACGAAACAGGCGGGCACAGGCATGCACACGGGCTATTGCGGCACGTTCGTCATTTCTTGGACGCAGATCGAGATCGATGGCCTGCGGCCGGCGCCGCTGGAGGCGCTCGGCCCCGGCGCCAGTTGGCGCTGGACCGGGCGGGCGCTGCGGCTCGACGGGCCGCAGGACGTGCTGC
>JAKAJW010000297.1 GCA_021813645.1 Pseudomonadota bacterium
CTTGGGGCTGCTCAGCCAGTCCTCGAACATCGTCATCAACCTGACGATGCAGGCCCGCGGTCTGCCGGTGGCCTATGTCGCCTGTCTCGGCAACGCCGCCCAGGTCGGGCTGGCGGAACTGGCCGAGGCGCTGCTGGCCGACGCGCGGGTGACGGCGCTGGGGCTCTATGTCGAGGGGATCGACGATGCGCCGGCCTTTGCCGCGCTTGCCGAGGCGGCGCGGGCGGCGGGCAAGGGGATCGTGGCGATCAAGGCGGGCAAGACCGCGGCCGGGCGTTCGGCCGCGGCCTCGCACACCGCGGCGCTGGCGGGGGGCGGTGCCGCATCCTCGGCCTTCTTGCGCCAGGCCGGCGTGGCCGAGGTGGCGACGCCGTCGGAGCTTCTCGAGGCGCTGAAGATCCTCCATGTCCACGGCCCGCTGCCCGGCCGGCGGTTCTGCTCGCTCTCCTGCTCGGGCGGCGAGGCGGGCCTGGTGGCCGATCTCGCCGCCCGGACCGACCTGGCCTTCCCGCCACCCACCGCGGCGCAACGACAGCGCTTGGGCGAGCTGCTCGGCCCGCTGGTGGCGATTGCCAACCCATTGGATTATCATACCTTCATCTGGGGCGACGGGGCGCGCACCACAGAGGTCTTCACCACCATGCTCGCGGGTTACGATGCCGGCCTCTTCGTCATCGATCCGCCGCGGCCCGACCGCTGCGACCCGTCTTCGTTCCAGCCGGCGCTCGACGCGATCGAGGCGGCGGGACGGGCGACAGGCAAGCCCGCCTTCCCGGTCGCCTCGCTGCCGGAGAATTTCGACGAGGCGCTGGCGGAGGCGACGATCGCCCGCGGCTTCGCGCCGCTGATGGGGCTGGAGACGGCGCTGGCCGCGATCTCCGCTGCCGCGGTGCCGGCGGGGCTTGCGGGTTGGCGGCCGCTGCCGGCAGGCGAGACCGGGCCGCGGCGGATGCTGCCGGAGACCGCCGCCAAGGCCCGCCTCGCGGCCGCCGGGGTGGCGGTGCCGAAGGGGGTGACGGCGCCGACGCTCGGCGCGCTCCTGCCTTTGGCGGCGGGGCTCAAGCCGCCGCTGGCGTTGAAGGGGCTTGGCTTCGCGCACAAGACCGAGGCGGGGGCGGTGCGCCTGGGCCTCGCCTCGCTGGCGGGGACGACGGAGATGCCCGGTGCGCGAGGCTACCTGGCCGAGGAGATGGTGGCCGGCGGGGTGGCGGAGCTGCTGATCGGGCTCCGGCGCGATCCGGTCTACGGCGCGACGCTGACGCTCGGCCTCGGGGGCGTGACGGCGGAGCTGATGGCCGATACGGTGACGCTGGTGCTGCCGGTCGACGCCGGTGAGGTGGCGGCGGCGCTGCGACGGCTGCGGCTCTGGCCGCTGCTGGACGGCTACCGCGGCCGACCGAAGGCCGATCTCGGCGCGGCGGTGACGGCGACGCTGGCGCTGCAGGCGGCGTTTCTGGACGACCCCGTGCTTCAGGAGATCGAGGTCAATCCCTTGATCCTGAAGGCAAGCGGGGCTGTGGCGGTGGATGCGGTGATCTGGGAGACGGACTGATGGAGTGGAACCGCAGCGAGGGGCCGATCAAGACCCGGCGCGAGGGCGCGATCCTCGAAGTGACGCTGGACCGGCCGAAGGCCAATGCGATCGATCTGGCGACCAGCCGGATCATGGGCGAGACCTTCCGCGCCTTTCGCGACGACGACAGCCTGCGGGTGGCGATCCTCAGGGCGGCGGGGGAGAAATTCTTCTGCCCCGGCTGGGACTTGAAAGCCGCGGCTTCGGGCGACGCGGTGGACGGAGACTACGGCGTGGGCGGCTTCGGCGGGCTGCAGGAATTGCCCAACCTCAACAAGCCGGTGATCTGCGCGGTGAACGGCATCTGCTGCGGCGGTGGGCTGGAACTGGCGCTGAGCTGCGATCTGATCCTGGCTTCCGCCAATGCCACCTTCGCGTTGCCTGAAATCCGCTCGGGCACGGTGGCCGATGCCGCCTCGATCAAGCTGCCGAAACGGATTCCCTACCATGTCGCGATGGACCTGCTGCTGACCGGCCGCTGGTTCGACGCCGAAGAGGCGTTGCGTTGGGGGTTGTTAAAGGAAATCACGGCGCCGCAAGAGCTTATGGCGAAGACCTGGGCGCTGGCGCGGTTGTTGGAGAGCGGGCCGCCGCTGGTTTATGCGGCGATCAAGGACGTGGTGCGCGAGGCCGAGGCGATGCGTTTTCAGGATGCGCTGAACCGGATCACCAAGCGGCAGTTCGCCACCGTCGATCGGCTCTATGCCTCGGAGGACCAGCTGGAGGGCGCCCGCGCCTTCGCCGAGAAGCGCGACCCGGTCTGGAAGGGGCGTTGAAAAGCGACCTCGCTGGTCGCACCCGGGCCTGCCGCCGGCCGCCGGAGGGCTAGGCTGGCAGCCGGGAGGCGCGATGGACGCGGCGGATTTCATCATCGTGGGGGCCGGTTCGGCCGGGTGCGTGCTGGCCAACCGGTTATCAGAATCCGGCAAGTCTCGCGTCCTGCTGATTGAGGCCGGTGGAACGGACCGGCGGCTTTTCGTGCAGCTGCCATTGGGTTACGGCAAGCTCTTCTACAATCCGAAGGTGAACTGGCTTTACAAAGCCGAACCTGATCCGGGGTTGGCCGGGCAACGTGACCATTGGCCAAGGGGCAAGCTGCTGGGGGGCTCTTCCTCGATCAATGCGATGGTCTATATCCGTGGGCACCGGCAGGATTACGAGCAATGGGCGGCGGCCGGCAACCCCGGCTGGGGCTGGGCGGAGGTGCTCGCCGCCTATCGTGCGATGGAGGACAACGAGGCCGGCGCGGATGCTTTCCGTGGGGCCGGCGGGCCGTTGTTCCTTTCGGCCAACCGCAAGGGTCTGCATCCGCTGGTCGCCGACTACATCGCCGCCTGCGCGGCGGCCGGTCTCGGCTACAACGCCGACTTCAATGGCGAAATCCAAGAGGGCGCAGGCACTTACCAGATGACGATCAAGGCCGCTCGGCGCAATTCGGCGGCCCGCGCCTTTCTGCGGCCGGCAATGGGCCGCGCCAATTTGCGGGTGCTGACCGAGGCTCTGGTGACGCGGGTGCTGATCGAGGGCGGCCGCGCGGTCGGGGTCGAACTGCGGCGCGGTGGGGAACTGTTCCAACTGCGGGCGAGGGCCGAGGTGATCCTGGCCGGTGGCGCGGTCAACTCCCCGCAACTGCTGCAACTTTCCGGCATCGGCCCGGGCGGGCTGCTGCAGGGGCTCGGGCTGCCGGTCCGGATCGACAATCCCCATGTCGGGGCCCATCTGAGCGATCACCAGGGGCTGAACTACACCTATCGCGTGACGGTGCCGACCTATAACCAGGAGCTTCGGCCCTGGTGGGGCAAACTCTTGGCGGGGTTGAAGTATTTTGCGGGTGGGCGGGGGCCGCTGGCGAAGTCGATCAATCACGGCGGCGGCTTCTTCCGCACATCGCCCGACCTCGACCGGCCGAACATGCAGCTGTATTTTCAGGCTTTTTCGACGCTGATCCCGCGCGAGGGGGAACGGCCGGTGCTGACGCCCGACCCGTTTCCGGGGATGTCGCTCGGGCTGTCGAACTGCCGGCCGACCAGCGAGGGGCATATCCGTATCGCTTCGCCCGACCCGCTGATGCCGCCGAAGATCACCGTCAACGCCTTCTCGACGGATCACGACGTGCAGGAAATGTTGTTGGGGGTCAAGTATTTGCGCAGGATCGCCGCGCAGCCGCCATTGGCCGGGCTGATCGCCGAAGAGCTGCGGCCGGGGCCGGGGGTGGCGACGGATGCGGCGCTGATCGAGGATTTTCGGCGGCGGGCGGGGACGGTCTATCACCCCTGTTGCACCTGCCGTATGGGGCCCGAGGGGGTGGTGGACGCGCGGCTGCGCGTCCATGGCGTCGAGGGGCTAAGGGTTTGCGACGCCTCGGTTTTTCCGAACATCATCGCCGGCAACCTGAACGCGCCGGCGATGATGGTGGGCTGGCTGGGCGCCGCGGCGATTCAGGCCGACCGGCGCTGATACGCCTTCTTTTTCAGAGGCTTACATGCCGGGATCGAGGGGGCTTTCGACCTCGCCGCCGGCTTCGGTCCAGTCCTTGAAGGCGCCGAGGTTGAAGACCTGGGAATATCCCATGTCTTTCAAGACCTTGCCGGAAAGCGCCGAGCGGCCGCCGGAGGCGCAGTAGACGATTACCGGGCGGTCGAAGGAAAATTCCTTTGCTGCATAAGGGGTTGCAGGGTCGGCGCGGAATTCCAGCATGCCGCGCGAAACATGCAGCGCACCCTTGACCTTGCCGGACTTCTCGACCTCCGGCCCGTCGCGGACATCCACCACCAGCGCGCCGGCGGCGATCATTTCCTTGGCTTCAGAAGGGCTTAGCCGGGGGACGGCGGCGTTGGCGGCGGCCATCAAATCCTTCACGGTGACGGGCATCTCGGGCTCCTGTGCGCGGTTTCGCGAGAGTTATATTCGCTTCCATGAATGGAACAAGGGTCTACCGATTTTACACCGATTTCGCACCGATATTACACCGACGTGGCGAGCGCCGGGTTAACCGGCGGTAAAGGCCGGCGGCGCAGTCGGACCCGGCCGCAGATGGCGCAGGGCCGGCACGGCGCATAGGGGGGCGCGATGGCAGCCGAGCCACCCTCGGGCGGACGCCGTCCTCTGGGGGAAGAAGAGTCGTCAGGACGGGTTCTGCCGTGTGGCCGTTGTGCGCGCCGTGCGGCCGGGGGAACTGCCCTATGCCTGCCATGCGGAAGACGAGAAGGATGGGAAGTCCAGGCGCGTTGCCCAGCCCTCCGCTGGCGCTCCGGGCGTTCGCGGCTGAAAACGCTCCACTGGAGCGCTTTCGCCCCGGCGGAGGCCGGGGCCGCCGCTTACCCCTGCAGCGTCCTGACGCCGATCTCGCCTTCGCGCCGGGCCCGGATCGCCGCCACCGAGGCGATGGCGCCGGCGGCGGTGGTGAAATAGGGGATCTTGTCCATCAGCGCGACGGAGCGGATCTCGCGGCTGTCCTGAATCGACTGGACGCCCTCGGTGGTGTTGAAGACCAGCGCGATCTCGCCGTTCTTCAGCCGGTCGACGATGTTCGGCCGGCCCTCGTAGACCTTGTTGACGGTCTCGCAGGGCACGCCGGCCGCCTCGAGGAAGGCCGCCGTGCCGCGCGTCGCCACCATTTCGAAGCCGAGCGCCTTCAGGCTGCGGCAGGCCTCGGCCATCGACTCGGTCTTGTCGCTGTCCTGGATCGAGACGAAGACGCGGCCGGCGTCGGGCAGGTGGGTACCGGCGCCCATCTCGGCCTTGAGGAAGGCGAGCGGGAAGGAGCGGTCCCAGCCCATCACCTCGCCGGTGGAGCGCATCTCGGGGCCGAGCAGCGTGTCGACGCCGGGGAAGCGGGCGAAGGGCATCACCGCCTCCTTCACCGAGAACCAGGGCGTCTTCGGGTCGGCCAGCGTCAGCGGATCGGCCAGGGGCAGCGGATCGTCGGGGCCGACCCCGTCGGGGTAGGGCGCGCGCTGCGGGAAGGCGGAGAGCTTCTCGCCCGCCATCACGCGGGCGGCGATCGAGGCGATCGCGCTGTCGGTGGCCTTGGCGACGAAGGGCACGGTGCGCGAGGCGCGCGGGTTCACCTCGAGCACGTAGACGGTGCCGTCCTTGATCGCGAATTGCACGTTCATCAGGCCGACGACGTTCAGGCCCTTGGCCAGCGCCTCGGTCTGCCGCTTCAGCTCGGCCA
>JAKAJW010000150.1 GCA_021813645.1 Pseudomonadota bacterium
GGCCATCTCGAAATCGCGCTCGAGAGCGCCGAGACTCTGTCGCACGGCAATCGGGTCGACTGCCCGCTCCGGAGCGGTAGCTTCCTGGAGCTCCAGCTCATCGAGGATCGCCTGTCGCATGTTCCTGGCGTACATCGCCCGTCCTCCCCTGATCGTCTCGCCGGTTCCCCCAGAGATGGTCTCTCAGCAGCGATTCGGAAGACAGTCGCCGCTCCCACGCCGATGGCCGATGCCGATCCCGTTGTCGCAATGCCCATAGTTTGTTGCAATGCTTGGCGGGGGCGTTCGGAGGAACGACGAATTCCCCCTGCCCTTCGCAGTGCCGCCCGTTCCGCCGAGGAGAGCCGTCGCCGCCAGCGGCGCCCACGAACCCGGTCTCAGGTTCAACTAGCTCGCCGCCCGCCACATCCTGAACCGACCCTGCCCGGTCACTTCGCGGATCAATCCGTGCGCCTCCATCCAGGCGAGGTTGCGCTGTACCGCCGCGCGGCTGGCGCCGGTCAGCGCCTCGGCCATCGGCGCCGAGACGAGCGGCCAGTCGGTCAGAATCGCCCGCAGCGCCGGCGGAGTGCGGCCGGACAGGCCGGCCATGGCGCTGTCTGCCCGCGCGGCCCAGGCCTCGATGTCGTCGAGCTGGCGCATCGCCGTCACCGTCGCCTGGTCCATCCCGTCGAGCCAGCGGGCCAGCCGCTCGGCCGGAGGACCGCCCGACCGCAGCCCCCCTGCCCCGCCGATCGCCAGCGGCGCGAACATCGCGCCCGGGCCAGCGCCCATAGCGATCCGTGCTGCGGTCACCGCCGCTTCTAGGCGGCCTCCGTTCTGGCCGAGACCCGCGAGGCCCCAGAGGTGATAGCCCATCGCGGCGCGGCTGATCGGATGAAGATCGCGTGCCCCCTCCATGAACTCGCGCCACGCCCCCGCGCGGTCCGCAAAGCTCTCGGCCTCTGCCTCCGGCGGTTTCGGGGAATGACGGCCGAGGAAGTCTGCGAGGCCGGCCTCGGGCCCCGGGCCGCCGGTCAGCCGCCGCACCGCCCAGCCGACGCGGGCGAGCGCGGCGCTGTCCTCCTGCACGCCGGAAAGCCGCAACGCGATCCACAGCGCCAGTCGATCCGGCGTGACCCTGTCGCCGACGTACCAACTCAACTCGGCCGCCTCGATCAGCGCCAGCCGCTGCCGCCAGCCCTCGGGCGCGCGCCGCAGCCGATCGTCGAGCCCGCCGAGCCGCCCGGCCACCTGCGCCAGCCGCGATGCCAGACCCGCCTCGGCCTGCCGCCAGTCGTCCAGGATCGCAGCTTCGCCCGGCTCGGCCCGAGGGCCGGGGGGAAGATCGTCGGCCGCGTCCTCGACAGGCCCCGGCAGGAACCACAGGTCCTCATCCAGAGTCTCAGTCTCACCGGGACCGCCGACATCAAGGAATTCGTCAGGAATAGCAGATGGGTTGGGACTCATATGTGCAAAATACGACTATTCTGCACAACACCAAAGGGGTTTCTGGAGGGGATCCTATTACACTGTATAGCACGCGCGTGCGATGCCCGGCTAGTTCTCCCTGATCGCGCTCAGCGCAGGGAACCCAAGGGATTTCCCACAAGCTCGACGAGAGAGCACGGGCTTGCAATCGTTCACAAACGGTCGTTTATTAGCGACAACAGAAACCGCAAACGGCCTGTTTTGATGCCCCTGATTGGCTACGCTCGCGTCTCGACCGAGGATCAGACCCCCCTGCCCCAGTCGCAGGCCCTGAAGTCCGCGGGCTGTGTGGAGATCCATGAAGAGCAGGCCTCGGGCGGTAATCGCGCCCGGCCGGTGCTGGCCCGCGTGCTGGAGCGGGTTGGCAAGGGCGACACGCTGGTTGTCGTTCGGATCGACCGGCTGGCGCGGTCGCTGTCGCATCTGCTGGAGGTGATCGAACGGTTGGAAGCGAAGGGGGCCTTCTTCCGTTCGCTCGAGGACCCGATCGACACCGCCTCTCCCCAGGGCAAGTTCACGCTTCAGGTCCTCGGCGCCGCGGCCGAGTTCGAGCGTGCCCTGATCCGCGAGCGGACGAAGGCGGGGCTCGCCAGCGCGCGCACCAAGGGCCGCGTCGGCGGCAATCCCGGGCTCCGGGCCCGTGACCCGGCGGCGCTGCGCAAGGTCCGGCTGGCACGCCAGGATGGCTACTTGGAGCGGCTGAACGAGACCGCCCAGGACTGGGTACCGCATGTCCGCCGCCTCCGGCCGGACATGGCCTGGGAGGACGTGCTCCGGATCATCAACGGCCCCCTGCCCGAGGCGCGACGCTGGACGCAAGGCCGCCTGCTACGCGCGGCGAACGCCTATGTCCGAGATGGCTTCCTTCCCGAAAGCGTTGTCGGCCGCGCCCGCCGACGCGAGACCGACGATCGCCTGCCGGCGATCGTTGCCGGCATCAAGGGTGCGGACCCGGAGATCACCCTGCAGGCGATCTGCGACCGGCTTGAGGCCATGCGCGAGCGCACGCCACGCGGGCGGACGAGCTGGCAGCCATCGTCGGTGAAGATGCTCCTGGAACGGGCCGAGCGGCTGGGCCTGCTTTGAGGCTGGCAGCAAACTCCCCGAGGCACCGCTCCTACGGGGCGCAATCTTGGGCCTCTGGACAGAGCATCACAGCGACGTATACTACTGAGTAGTATCGGAGTGCCCTCTATGAGCGTCAAAGCCTCGATTTCCCTGACTGATGTGCAGGATGCCTATGCCCGCGATCTGGTGTCGCGCGGCCGCTATCCGAGCTTGAGTGCCGTCTTACAGGAAGGGCTCGAGCGCCTGCGAAGCGCCCACGCTGCAGAGGCCGCCGAGACTGAGGCGCTGCGACTCCTAATCGAGGAGCGCCGCGCCGGCAGGTTCATCGGCCTTTCCGAGAGCCGCGAGCGGACCGAGCGGATGATCGACCGAAAGAAGGCCGAACGTGGCCTTTGAGGTTCTGCGCTCGGCGGCGGCCGATGCGGATCTCGAGGTGATCTTCGATTTCCTGGTCGAGGCGGCCCTCGCTTTCGGGATTGACGAGGCGTCCGCTCTCGATCAGGCCGCCCGCCGCCTGCGGCAGATCGAAGACGACATGGCCGGCCTCGGCGCCGCGCCGCATCAGGGGACCTTGCGGCAAGACCTTGCGGCCGGGCTGCGCAGCGTCACCAAGAACCGGGCCATATTCTATTTTGACGTCGTCGAAGAGGCTGAGCTGGTCCGCATCCTCGCGGTCTTTTTCGGCGGCCAGGACCATCAGCGGCACATGCTGCTCCGCCTGCTCGGGCGAGGCACAGGCGCTAGACCGGAAGAATAGGCGAGAGATCTGCTGATCGCATTCCCTGTCCTCACGCGCTCAGAACCCGCCCACATATCGTACGTGTGCGATTCGGCTGCGCTAGAGGTTGCGGAATCGGGCGGCGCTTGGCGCTGGCCCCCGGCAGGCACAGAGCGACGGCCAAGCCAGCAAGCGGGCTTTCGCGCCAAACGCTCCGTGATTTCAGCGTGATAGCGGCCGCCCGCGCTTCGCCTGGTGCCGTCGGCCGTCCGGCATCGAGGACCCGGAGCAAAAAATTTCTTGCTTGCGGCAATAACTTAGCGCAAACCTATCCGTAGCGCGAAAGTGCAGGAATTTCGACTTTCTGCGCTACGCGAGAACAAGCCCGGGTTACGGGCGACGTATGAGGCGAGAGTCATGCCGGATTTGGGCACCGTAGGGGCAGATCTGTCAACCGAGCGCGTCTTTGCCGAGCTGCAGAGCGACGCGGCGATGTTGCACGCCACGATTCGTCAGCATCTGGAGCGTAACTTCGCCCCGGATGCGCAGAAGTTCCTGCGGACGTTCTCATCTGCCGAAGCCGCCGACTTTCTCGGCCTCGCGCCCGGCCACCTTCGCAAGCTCCATGCCGAGGGCAAGATTCCCGAAGTGCCCGTGGATGACCGGGGCCACAAGGTCTATTCGGCCAGCGACCTCGGGGCGATTCGTCTGGCGCTGGCGCGCGCCACGCGCGACCCCTCGCTCTATCTGCGGGGGCGCGTCGGGTCAGAACCGCTCCAGATCATCTCCTGCGTCTCGTTCAAGGGCGGCAGCGCCAAGACCACCACCGCCGCCTATCTGAGCCAGTGGTTCGCCCTGCACGGCTATCGTGTGCTGGCCATCGACATGGACCCGCAGGCATCGCTGTCCTCGATGATGGGCCTTCGGCCCGAGATCGACTTCACCCACCAAGGCACGGTCTACGACGCGATCCGATACGAGACACCGCTGCCGATGGACGAGGTGGTCCGCCAGACCTATTTCGCCGGGCTCGACATCGCCGCCGGCGGGCTGATCCTTTCGGAATACGAGACCGAGACGCCCTATGCCCTGCGCCGCGGGTCCGAGACGCCGTTCTACCTGCGGTTGCGTGACGCGATCCAGTCGGTGGAGGCCAACTATGACGTGGTTTTCATCGACTGCCCGCCGCAGCTCGGCTTTCTGACGCTATCGGCTCTGGTCGCCTCGTCGTCGATTATCATCCCGGTCGTGGCGAACTTCATCGACGTCGCCTCTTTGGCGCAGTTTCTGACCATGACCTCGTCGTTGCTGGATACCATCCGCGAGGCGGGGATGACCCTGGAGTACGACTTCCTGCGCTATCTGGTCTCGCGCTTCGAGCCGTCCGACGGACCGCAGGCCCAGGTGGCGGGGCTCCTGCGCGCAAATTTCGGCAAGCGGGTGATGACCGAGGCCTTTCTGAAATCGACGGCGATCTCGGATGCCGGCCTCACTCACCAGACTCTGTTCGAGGTCGGCCGGGCCAGCATGATCCGCAACACCTACGACCGGGCGATGGAATCGGTCAACGCAGTGGCGCGGGAGCTCGAGCAAGAGGTCCACAGGGCTTGGAGGAGGATCTGACATGGCCCGCAAGAACATGTTCGAGGGCATCGCCCCGGCACCGCGCTCCGGCGAGCCCGAAGGCGCCCCTGCCCCGCAGCCGACCGCCCGGACGCCGGAGGTCTTCCAGCAATCCGGCCCAGTCGCCGCCATCCGCAACGACCTGCGCAGCATGGGCAGCCGCTCGGTGCAGGAGATCGATCCCGGGCTGATCGAGGATACCGGGCTCAAGGATCGCCTCGACATCCTGGATGACGAGGTCGCCGAACTGCGCGAGAGCATCGCAAAGCACGGCCAGCAGGTACCGATCCTGCTTCGCCCGCATCCGAGCCTGAGCGGCCGCTACCAGGTGGTTTACGGCCGCCGCCGGCTTGCAGCGATCCGCGGGCTGGGCACACGGGTCAAGGCGCTGATCCGCACCCTCTCCGACGAAGAGGCGGTCCTGGCCCAGGGGCAGGAGAACAACCTGCGCAAGGACCCGTCCTTCATCGAAAAGGCGCTCTTCGCCGGCGAGTTGGAGGCTGCGGGCTACGATGCCCGGGTGGTACAGGATGCGCTCAACGTCAACCGCAGCCACACCTCGCACATGCGCAAGGTCCGCGAGGCCTTTCCGCGCAGCGTCATCGAACGGATCGGCCCTGCCCCGTCGGTAGGCTGGAAGCGCTGGTACGAGTTGGCCACACAGCTTCTGGAGCGGGGCATGGACGCCGCGACGATCCATCCCGAGCCCTTCCCGGCCGGCCTGACGTCCGATCAGCGTTTCGAAGCCTGGATGAAGGCGCTGAAGGCCCCTGCCCCGCCCTCGGTCCGCGCCGGCCACGGCCGGTCGGCCGTCACTGGCG
>JAKAJW010000280.1 GCA_021813645.1 Pseudomonadota bacterium
CTGGGGGTCGGGGTGCAAAGCCGCTTCTGAGGGCTCGCCATCGCCGGCCGGGGCGCTATCTTGGCGGACGTCACGACAAGGAGAATGGCATGACGATCCGCTATTTGCACACCATGGTCCGGGTGCTCGACCTGGAGAAGTCCAAGGCTTTCTATGAGCTTCTCGGCCTGAAGGAGACCCGGCGCTACGACAATGACAAGGGGCGGTTCACGCTGATGTTCATGGCGCCTCCGGGCCAGGAGGACTGCCCGGTGGAGCTGACCTACAACTGGGACGGCGACGAGGGCCTGCCCTCGGACAGCCGGCATTTCGGCCATCTCGCCTATGAGGTGGACGACATCTACGCGCTCTGCGCCAAGCTGCAGGCGGCGGGCGTGACGATCAACCGGCCGCCGCGCGACGGTCACATGGCCTTCGTGCGCTCGCCCGACAACGTCTCGGTCGAGCTGCTGCAGAAGGGCGAGGCGAAGGCGCCGGCGGAGCCCTGGGCGAGCATGGCGAACACCGGGCACTGGTAAGCGGTCCGGGCGCGGCGCGCCCTTGGGGTGCGTCTTGCGGCGCCCTTGCGGGCGATGCCCCGGAAGGGCGGGCTTGCGGTCCGGCGCGCGATGCGTGCCGGACGGGGTCAGTAGATGTAGCGGATTTGGTCGGACCAGAACCGCTCCATCCGCCGCAGGCTGGCGTTCACCTGCTCCATCGCCGGCAGTTCCAGCACGTCGCGATCGGCCAGGCTGTCGGTGTGGCGGGCGAACAGCTCGGACATCACCTCGCGGATGTGGCGGCCCTTCTCGGTCAGCCGGACGCGGACCGAGCGGCGGTCGATCTCGGACCGCTGATGGTGCATGTAGCCCAGCTCGACCAGCTTCTTGAGGTTGTAGCTGACGTTCGAGCCCTGGTAGTAGCCGCGCGTCTTCAATTCGCCCGCGGTCACCTCGTTCTCGCCGATGTTGAACAGCAGGAGCGCCTGCACGGCGTTGATTTCGAGAATGCCGAGCCGCTCGAACTCATCCTTGATGACGTCGAGCAGCAGGCGGTGCAGCCGTTCCACCAGGGACAGGCTGTCGAGATAGATGCCCGAGAAGCCCGGCGGAATGCCGGTCGAAAGGGATGTGTGAAAGCTCATGTCCAACTCCGCCCTCTGATAAGACCGGGGCGGAGAATCGGCGGAAATCCCCAATATTGGGTTAAGTCGAAACAATTTTGGTGGATTGCCGGGGCGGCGGGGGAGCGGCGGGGGGAGACGCCTATCCTTTCGGGGATGCCCCTTGCGGAGATGGCCGGCCGGCGTTAGCCGGTCTGGGCCCGCAGCCGGGCGTGGGCAAAGGCGGCGATCTCGGCCACCAGCGGCGCATGGGCCGGCGGCGGCACGGTCTGGCCGGTGAACCAGGGGTAGAGATCCTGGTCGTTTTCGGCCAGCAGCGCCTCGAAGGCGTCGAGCGCCGGCGGCGCCAGCTGCGCCAGATGGGCGTCGGCATAGGGACCGAGGATCAGGTCCATCTCCTTGGTGCCGCGACGCCAGGCCCGCATGGCGAGCCGCTTCAGCCGGTTGACGGGGGTCTCGCTCATGCTTCGGCTCCGGCGAAGCGGGCGCGCAGGCGCTTTTCCAGCCGGCCCATCCGCTGGGCCAGGTCGGTGGCCTCGGCCTTCAGCGCGCGCAGTTCGTCGAGCAGGGCGCGGGCCGCGGCGTCGCTGGGGCCAGGCTCGGGCGGGCCGTCGAGCCCATCGCCGCGGCCGGTGAGCAGCCACATGATCGAGACGTTGAGCATGCCGGCCAGCATCTGCAGCCGGTTGGCGCGCGGGTCGGCCAGGTCGTTTTCCCAGTCGGCCAGCGTCTTCAGCCGGACGCCGAGCCGGCGGGCGAGTTCGGCCTGGCTCATGCCGGCGGCCTCGCGCGCGCCGGCGAGCCGGTCGCCGAAGGTGGCGGCCGCTTCACTGAACCAGCCGGTTTCGGAATTGCCGGGGTCCGCGTTGCCAATTTCGGATTCGGGGGCCATCCGCCTCTCCTTTCGCTCTCGCAGGCCCCCGGCTGCCGCCGATTGGCCTTGATCGCATCCCGCACCCACCCTAAGACAGGAGCCCGGCAAGTTCAAACCGGAGTTCCCCGACATGTCCTTCCTCTCCGAGACGCTGGAGCGTGTGAAGCCCTCGCCGACCATCGCGGTGACGACGAAGGCGCAGGAGCTGAAGGCGGCGGGGCGCGACGTGATCGGCCTCGGCGCGGGCGAGCCGGACTTCGACACGCCGGACAACATCAAGGCGGCGGCGATCGCGGCGATCCAGGCGGGCAAGACGAAATACACCGCCGTCGACGGCATCATCGAGCTGAAGCGGGCGATCTGCGACAAGTTCAAGCGCGAGAACGGGCTGGACTACAAGCCCGCGCAGATCACCGTCGGCACCGGCGGCAAGCAGACGCTTTACAATGCGCTGATGGCGACGCTGAACCCGGGCGACGAGGTGATCATCCCGGCGCCCTATTGGGTGAGCTATCCCGACATGGTGCTTCTGGCCGGCGGCACGCCGGTCGCGGTCGAGGCGCCGATGCAGACCGGCTACAAGCTGACCGCCGAGCAGCTGGAAGCGGCGATCACGCCGAAGACCAAGTGGTTCATCTTCAACTCGCCCTCGAACCCGACCGGCGCCGGCTATTCGCGCGAGGAGCTGAAGGCACTGACCGATGTGCTGATGCGCCACCCGCATGTCTGGGTGATGACCGACGACATGTACGAGCATCTGGTGTTCGACGATTTCAAATTCTGCACCCCGGCCGAGGTGGAGCCCGGGCTCTACGACCGCACGCTGACCTGCAACGGCGTGTCGAAGGCCTATGCGATGACCGGCTGGCGGATCGGCTATGCCGCCGGGCCGGAGAAGCTCATCAAGGCGATGGGCAAGATCCAGTCGCAATCGACCTCGAACCCCTGCACGATCAGCCAATGGGCGGCGGTCGAGGCGCTGAACGGGCCGCAGGACTATATCGCGACCAGCCGCGCGGCATTCCAGCGCCGCCGCAATCTGGTGGTCGAGATGCTGAACCAGGCTGAGGGCATCAAATGCCCGGTGCCGGAGGGGGCGTTCTACGTCTACCCCAACATCGCCGGCTGCCTGGGCAAGACCTCGGCCGGGGGCACGAAGATCGTCGACGACGAGGCCTTCGTCACCGCGCTTCTGGAAGAGCAGGGGGTGGCGGTGGTGCAGGGCGCGGCCTTCGGGCTGTCGCCGAATTTCCGCGTGAGCTACGCGACCGCGGACGAGGTGCTGACCGAGGCCTGCAAGCGGATCCAGGCCTTCTGCGCGGGGCTGAAGTAACGGCGAGGGGGCGATGGCGGGCGATTTGCCGGAGTATTACTTCCGCGTCCGCGAGAACGGCGCGCTGGTGTTTCGGGTCGAGACCGAGACCCGGCAGCGGCGGATCGAGATGGAGCCGATCGCCTTCGCCAACATGCGTTCGGGCGAGATCAAGCCGCAGGGCGACCGCAGGCTGACCGGCGCGGATCTGGCACGCATCGAGGCTTGGATGGCGGAACGGGCGCAGATCCTGGCGGCGCGCGATCTCGACGATATCCTGCGCGCGGTCGATCACCTGAACCTGACCGCGCATTGGGCGCAGAGCCGGGCGACCGATGCCCAACTCGATGCGGTGACCGACGCGCTGCTGCTGGCGATGCACGACCTGCGCACCGTGCTGGTGCGCCGCAAGGCCGAGCGGCTGGCCGGTGGGGCGGGCGAGTAGCCGGCCGGCGCCGGCGGGCTCTGGGATCAGGGCGTGGTGGGCAGCGGCGTGCGGGCCGGGCCGGTCCAGAACCGGGTCATCATCAGTCCGGCGGCGCAGCACAGCCCGACCACCAGGCCGAGCCAGAGCCCGACGCCGCAGAGCCCGAGCGGGAAGGCCAGAACGTAGCTCGCCGGGATGCCGAGGCACCAGTAGCTGAGCCCGGCCATCAGCATCGGCACATGGGTATCATGCACCCCGCGCAGCAGGCCGAGCGCCATCACCTGGGTCGCGTCGGCCAGTTGGAACAGCGCGGCGACGAGCAGGAGCCGGGTGCCGAAGGCGAGGATTTCCGGCGCGAGCGGGTCGCCGGGGCGGATGTAGAGCCCGATCAGGGTTTCCGGGAACAGCGTGAAGGCCGCGACGCAGATCAGCGCGAAGGCGACCGACAGCGCCTGGGCCGACAGCGCCGCGGCGCGCAGCTCGGCGCCGTCGCGCCGGCCATGGGCGCGGCCGACCCGGACGGTGGCGGCCTGCGACAGGCCGAGGTGGACCATGAAGGTGATCGAGGCCAGCTCCAGCGCGATGCCATGGGCGGCGAGTTGGACGGTGCCGATCCAGCCCATCATCAGCGCGGTGGCCTGAAACAGGCCGCCCTCGGCCAGGCTGGTCAGCCCGATCGGATAGCCGAGCCGGAACACCCGGCCGAAGCCCGGCCAGTCCGGCCGCCAGAAGCGGCGGAACAGCTGGTGGCGGCGCAGCGCCGGATGGGCGGCGGCATAGGCGACGATCACGATCAGGCCGAAGATCTGGGTCAGCAGCGTGGCCAGCGCCGAGCCCGAGGCCCCCATCTCGGGCGCGCCCCAATGGCCGAAGATGAAGGCCCAGTTGCCGGCGGCGTTGATGGCGAGGCCGCCGAGCGTGGCCCAGAGCACCACCTGGGTCTTCTCATGCGCGGCGAGGTAGCTTTTCAGCGCCATCACATAGAGCGCCGGCGCCAGGCCGAGGCCGGCGATGCGCATGAAGCTTTGCGCGATGGCGGCGGTTTCCGGCTTCTGCCCGAGGGCGAGGAAGATCGGGCCGGAGAACCAGAAGATCGGATAGGCCAGGGCGGCGTAGAGCGTCGAGAGCCAGAGCCCCATCCGGGTCGCCCGGCGCGACTCGGTGTCGTCGCCCGCCGCCACCGCGCTGGCGACCAGCGGCATGATCGCGACGCCGAAGCCCGAGCCGAGGATGAACAGGATGAAGAAGGAGGAGGCGCCGAGCACCACCGCAGCCAGCGCCGGCACGGAATACCAGCCCATCATCACCGTATCGGTGACATGCAGGCCGATCTGCGCCAGGTTCGAGCCGATCATCGGCAGGCCGAGGGCGAGAAGCGCCCGGGCCTGCGCGGCGAAGAGGGTCCGATTGTCTCCCATCCGCCGGGCATAGCCGGGCCCGCCGGGCGCGGCAAGGGGCGGCGGCGGGGCTGGGGGGGCGCC
This sequence comes from Pseudomonadota bacterium, assembly GCA_021813645.1. Classification (GTDB taxonomy): domain Bacteria; phylum Pseudomonadota; class Alphaproteobacteria; order Rhodobacterales; family Rhodobacteraceae; genus Solirhodobacter. The sequence continues at coordinate 5,197 of JAKAJW010000280.1, forward strand.
GGCGCGCTGGGGACGTTCCGCGGCGTCTGGAATTCGCCATCCGCCGCGCTAGTGTCCGCCCGGGTCAACATGGAGAGAGACAATGGTCACCCTTTACGGCGTCGTCCGCTCGCGGGCCTCGCGGCCGCTGTGGATACTGAAGGAGATCGGCATGGACTTCGTCCATCAGCCGGTGATCCAGGCCAATCGGCTGCCGAATGCCAAGGCGGCGGGGGCGCCGATGAACACCGCTTCGCCGGACTATCTGAAGATCAACCCGCAGGGCCAGGTTCCCTGCCTGGTGGACGGCGATCTGGTGCTGACCGAGTCGCTTGGCATCGTGCTGTATCTGGCGCAGAAATACGGCGGCGCGCTGGGGCCGCAGGACCTGGCGGAAGAGGCGCTGATGGTGCAATGGGCGCTGCATGCGGCGACCGGCATCGAG
>JAKAJW010000362.1 GCA_021813645.1 Pseudomonadota bacterium
GAGCGTCGCGACATGCGCGCCTTCGTCTGCCGCCAGTTCAAGAAGCAGGACGTGCTCTGGGCCTCGGAAATCCAGGGCATCCGCGACTTCGGCTCCGAGACCGCGACCCAGCAGGTGCAGACCGAAGTGGCCCGCCGTCTCGGCCGCCTGCGCCAGGACGCGGAGGCGACCTTCGAATACCACCTCCTGAACGGCATCCAGGGGCTGGTGAAGGACCCGAAGGACAATGCCACGGTGATCAACTACTTCACCGAGTTCGGCATCGCGCCGCCGGCCGAGATCGACTTCGACCTCGACAACGCCACGCCGGCCTCGGGCGCGCTGCGCAAACGCTGCCAGGCGCTGATCGAGGATGTCGAGGGCGCAATGGGCGGCCTTGCTGCCGGCGCAATCCAGGTTCGCGCCGAATGCGGCTCGGCCTTCTTCGCCGATCTGGTGGCCCACAAGGAGGTGCGGGAGACCTACCTCAACACCGCTGCCGCGGCCGATCTGCGCGGCCGCGTGGCCGACGAGGTCAGCTTCGGCGGCATCACCTTCCGCCGCTACCGCGGCGGCGCGGGCTTCGGCGTGCCGACCGACAAGGCCTTCTTCTATCCCGAAGGCGTCGACGGTCTCTTCGAGATCTATCACGCCCCGGCCGACACCTTCGAGACCGTCAACACCCTCGGCCAGCCGCTCTACGCCCGCACGATCCCCGACCGGGATCGCGACGAGTGGGTACGGCTCGAGATCGAAAGCAACCCGCTGCCGATCTGCACCCGCCCGCAGGTGTTGCGTTCCGCCCGGCGGACCTGATGAGTGCCTTCGCCGCCGCCCTCGACGCGCTCTTCGCCGATGCGCGCCTCGCGCGCGATGTGGTCTACACCGCAGAAGGTGGCGCGCCGAAGCTCATCCGTGCGATCCTGCGCCGACCGGACGACGTCACGAACTTCGGCGAAGCGCGCCTCTGGTCGGAGACAACCCGGCTGGACCTGCGCCTCGCAGAGGTCGCGAGCCCGCGTCCCGGCGACCGCATCGAGATCGACGGTGAGGCCTTCCTCATCCAGGGCGAGCCCGTCCGGGACCGCGAGCGGCTCGTCTGGACGGTGGACCTGCGCCCGGCGTGACCGCGATGAAGCTGAAACTCGACATCGCGCCCGATCTCGTCGCCGCCATGGCGGCAGAGGTTAGGGCCGGCGAGAAAGCCGTCACAGCCGCCATGCGCGAGGCCGGCACCGGGCTGAAGACCGCCTGGCGCGGCCAGATCACCGGCGCGGGGCTCGGCCGGCGGCTCGCGAACTCGATCCGGAGCCAGACGTATCCGAAGACGGGCGAGAGCCTGAACGCCGCCGCGCTGGTCTGGCCGAAAGCCCCGGTCATCGTTGCTGCCCATGACACCGGCCCGCTCATCCGCTCGAAGAACGGCTTCTGGCTGGCCATCCCGACCGATGCCTCCGGCCGCGGCCTGCGCAGCGGCAGGATCAGTCCGGGGGAATGGGAGCGCCGCCGCGGCCTGCGCCTGCGGTTTGTCTACCGTCGCCGCGGGCCGAGCCTGCTGGTGGCGGAAGGGCGACTGAACAGCCGGGGGCTCGGCGTTGCGTCACGCTCCAAGACCGGCCGCGGGCGCACGACGGTGCCGATCTTCCTGCTGGTCCCGCAGGTCAAGCTGCCGAAGCGGCTGGACCTGGCGCGGGATGCAGATCGGGCGCTGGACAGCGTGCCGGGGTTGATCGTGGCGAACTGGGTTGAGGGACGATTGTGATGATCCTGATCGGCACGATATCTTCACTTCCATGGGAGCAAGGACGCAGGACGTCACCCCGCGCAGCAGCTGAGCTTGGCCACGTCCTTGTCGAAGGTTTGTGCTGCGAGTTTCAACCCCTCGACGGTGGTGAGATAGGGGAAGATCGTCTCACCGAGCGCCCGGGTGGTCATGCCGGCCTTCAACGCCAGGACGAGAGTCTGCACGCTGTCGGCACCCTCCGGCGCCATGATCACCCCGCCGAGCAGGCGGTCCGTCACCGCATCGGCAACCAGCTTGATCAGGCCCCGCGTATCGCGGGCAGCGAGTGCGCGCGGCACGTTCTCGAGGGCAAGCACGCTCGTCTTGACGTCGAGCCCCGCCGCGCGCGCTTGGCGTTCGGTCAGTCCTGCGCCCGCGATTTGCGGATCGGTGAACACCACCCACGGCATGGCGGCGTTGTCGTACCGCTCGGCTCCGCCCAGCACGGCATTGCGGGTCGCGAGTTTCGCGCCGTAGGCGGCCATGTAAACGAACTGGTCGCGGTCGGTCACGTCGCCGGCGGCGTAGACGCCGGGGCGCGTCGTCGCCATGTCCTCGCTGACCCGGATCGCGCCGCGCCGGTCGGTCTCGATCCCCATTTCGGCCAGACCCAGACCGTCGGTGTTGGGCGCGCGGCCCGTCGTCAGGACCAGATGATCGGCGGTGAGGTCGCGCGCGGAGCCGTCCCGGGTCACGCGCAGCGCTGCACGATCCCCGTCGCGCTGTGCGGCGCCGTAGATCACGCCGTCAAGGATCGTGAGGCCCTCGGCGCGCAGGGACGCCGTGAGCGCGGCCGAGACCTCTGGCTCGGCCCGCGGCAGCAGGCGATACCGGCAGACGATCGTGACGCGCGTGCCCATCCGCGCCATCATTTGCGCCAGTTCCACACCGATATAGCCGCCACCAAGAAAGATCAGGCTCTCTGGCAGGGCACCGAGTTCCAGCAGCGATGTGCTGGTCAGCGTCGGCGCATTCGAAAGGCCGGGGATGTCGGGTATGGCGGGCCGCCCGCCGGTGGCGACGATGATCCTGGGCGCGGCGATCTTTCGACCGCCGACCTCTACGCCGCCTTCGACCAGTCGTGCGGCACCCTCGTCGAAATATGTGATGTCCTCGTAATCAAGCAGCAGATCGGCGTATTTCTTCTGCCGAAGCGAGGCGACCAGATCGTCCTTCGCCGCGATCAAGGCACGCCAGTCATCGACCCGTGGTGCATCGCCCGAAAGGCCCGGAAACCGATGCGCCGACTGCGCACCGTGCAGCGCCTCGGCAGCCCGGATCATCGTCTTGGAGGGCACGCAGCCCACGTTCACGCAGGTGCCGCCGATGGTGCCATGGCCGATCAGCGCCACGCGCCGGCCGCCCTCGGCAGCGGTGATGGCGGCCGAGAACCCGGCCGAGCCGGCGCCGATCACGGCCAGGTCGAAGCCACGCGGGGCACAACAGTCATGCACCATGTCTCAGCCCTGCACCCGGGCCGGGTATCCCGCGTTGGTCGAAGCGGCCGCGATCGCCTCGGCGCTGGCTGTGGCCGGGTCGAAGGTCACGGTCGCCGTCTTGGCCTCGAAATCCACGGCGACCGACTGCACGCCGGGCACGCCTTCCATCGCGCGTTTCACGGTGATCGGGCAGAGCGCGCAGGTCATGTTCTCGATGGCAAAAGTCAGGGTCCGGGTTGCCGCCTGCGCGGCGGCAGGCAGCGTCGGCACGGCGACGGCGAAAGGCACGGTCAGGCCGAAGAGGACGAGGGCAAGGGTCTTGCGCATTGGAAACCTCCGTTCCGGGTTCAGTAGAAAAGCGGCGCCCACCAGCCGATGGTGAGGGCGGCGACAACGAGGACGAGCGCGGCCCAGAGCGCCGCCTTGGTGGTCCGGGCCGAGGACGGCCGCGCGCAGTAGGAACCGGGTTCACAGACGGTCGGTTTGCGGAAATAGACGTGCCAGAAACCCGCCCCGATGAAGCCGAGCGCGATCACGGCGAAGAACGGCTTGTAGGGCTCCAGCGCCGTCAGGTTGCCAATCCAGGCCCCCGAGATGCCCAGCGTCAGGAGCACCAGCGGACCGATGCAACACGCCGAGGCCAGGACGGCGCTCAGCACCCCGCCCGCCGCCAGCCAGCCCTTTGGGCCCTTGCGATGCGCTGTAGGCGTTCTGGTTTGATCGTCGGCAATGCTCATGTCGCGCCCCTCTCGTCGTAGGTTGACAATGGGTGTAAGGTCTGTAGCAACTACAGGCTCAAGGGGAAAGTTGCCCATGAACGATCACGAGCGCGAGAGCGGCTTTACGCGCGGCGACCTGGCCATCGCGACCGGTTGCAACATCGAGACGATCCGCTACTACGAGAAGGCGGGCCTCCTGCCTGACCCGCCACGTACGGGCGCAGGCTATCGCATCTATTCCGCAGCGCATGCCCGGCGCCTGCGTTTCATCCTGCGCGCCCGTGAACTCGGCTTCCCGATGGAGGACATCCGCGGGCTGCTGGGCCTCGGCGACGGCACGTCGCCCACCTGCGCCGAAGTCAAGGAGCGGACCGAACGCCACCTTGCCGACATTCGCGCAAAGATCGCAGATCTGCAGCGCATGGAAGCCGTTCTCGCCACGACCGCATCCCATTGCTCGGGTGCCGAGGTGCCGGAGTGTCCGGTGCTCGACGCGCTATCCGGATCCTCTGAACCATGACCCCTCGCGAAACCATCCTCGCCGCGCTGCACGCGCGGCTTTCGACACTGCCCGCCAGCGCCCTGCGCGGCGACGTGCTGCCCGAGCGTGTACCTACAGCGGGCCTCCTGATCCTGCGCGACGGCGAGCCGGGCGAGCCCGAAGTCACGCTGTCGCCGCTGCGCTATCACTACCAGCACCGGGCCGAGATCGAGGCGGTCGTGCAAGGCGCAGCGCGTGACACGACATTCGACACCCTCTGCGCCAGCATCGGTGCCGCGCTTGCCGCCGACCGCACGCTGGGCGGGCTCTGTTACTGGATCGAGGCGGAAGCGCCGCGTCCGGTGGATCTTCCGGTCGAGGGTGCTGCCAGCCTGAAGGCGGCGGTGATCCCGGTGGTGTTGCACTACACGTTGACCGACCCGCTCGGCTGATCCCGGAAGCAGGCCCCGTCCTGCGTTCGGCGGGACAAACGTCCACCGGACCTTTGTCTGATCCGCCTCACTCCACAACCGACCCGTTCGGCTGACCCCACTCACCACAGGAGAACACGATGGCACGAGCCCATGGGGCGCGGGCGCAGATGGCGCTTGCGTTCGAGACCGTCTATGGCACCGCGCCCGCCACGGGCTATCGGACGGTGCCCTTCGCCAGCACCACGCTCGGCTCCGAACAGCCGCTGATCGCCTCGGAACTCTTGGGCCAGGGGCGCGACCCGCTGGCCCCGATCAAGGACGCGGTCACCGCGGATGGCGATGTGGTCGTGCCGATCGACGTCGAGAACTTCGGGCTCTGGCTGAAGGCCGCCTTCGGTCAGCCCACGACCACCGGCACGACACCCAAGACCCACACCTTCCAGTCCGGCAACTGGACGCTGCCGAGCATGGCCATCGAGACGGCCATGCCCGAGGTGCCGCGCTATGCGATGTACACCGGCTGCGTCTGCGATCAGTTGTCGTGGCAGATGGCGCGGTCGGGGCTGCTGACCGCCACCGCCCGACTGGTGGCGCAAGGCGAGAACGTCGCGGCGACCACGGCGGCGGGCACGCCCACCGCGCTGGCGCTGCAGCGGTTTGGGCATTTCAACGGAGCGATCACGCGCAATGGCTCCCCGCTCGGCAACGTCATCTCGGCCGAGGTGACCTATTCCAACGGCCTCGACCGCATCGAGACCATCCGCTCGGACGGCTGGATC
>JAKAJW010000301.1 GCA_021813645.1 Pseudomonadota bacterium
TCGGTGATCTACGTGAAATCGGGGGAAGAACGCGACTTCCTCATCCTCGACGCGGCGATGAACGACCTGGTCCGCCCGGCGATGTATGACGCCCATCACGACATCGTGCCGGTCGTCGAGCCGGCGCCGGGCGTCGAGCCGCGCCGCTACGATGTGGTCGGCCCGGTCTGCGAGACCGGCGACACCTTCGCCCGCGGCCGGGCGCTGGCGCCGGTCAAGGCCGGCGAGCTGATCGCCTTCCGCTCCGCCGGTGCCTATGGCGCGGTGATGGCCTCGGAGTACAATTCCCGCCGATTGGTCCCCGAGGTGCTCGTGCAGGGGGATCACTTCGCTGTAATTCGGGCGCGGCCCACCTATATCGAAATGGTGAACCGCGATATCATCCCGGAGTGGCTGTAGGGCAACAGGCTGCCCGGGCCGGAAAGGCGACATGAGCGAAGGATCACCGCTCAGCGAGACGACGCTCGCCCGGTTGAAATGGCCGGTGCGGCTGACCCGGTTCGGCTTGCTGGCCGAGCGGGTCACGCAGAGCTTCTGGCCGGTCTGGACCATCCTCTTCCTGCTGATCGCGGCCGGCGCCTTCAAGCTGCAGGACGATGTGTCGGTCGAGGTCGCCTGGGCCGGCCTCGTGTTCGGCATCGGCGGGCTGATCTTCGGGCTGTGGAACGGCATCCGCAAATTCCGCTGGCCGAGCCGCGAGGACGCGCTGCAGCGGCTCGACCGCACCCTGCCGGGCCGGCCGATCGCCACGCTGCGCGACACCCAGGCGATCGGCGCCGCCGATGCCGCCTCGGCCGAGGTCTGGCAGGCGCATCAGGCGCGCATGGCCGAACGCGCCCGCCAGGCTCGCCCGGTGCAACCCGACCTGAGCCTGACCCGCCGCGATCCCTTCGCCCTGCGCTATGTCGCGCTGCTGGTCTTCCTGCTCGCGCTCGGCTTTGGCTCGATCTGGTCGGTCGCCGGCTTCGGGCCAAGCTCGGGTGGCGCCGCGGTGGCGGCCGGTCCGGCCTGGGAGGGCTGGGTGCAGCCGCCCGCCTATACCGGCAAACCCTCGTTCTACCTCAACGACATCAGCGCCGCCTCGCTCGACGTGCCGCAGGGCAGCCAGGTCACGCTCCGGCTCTACGGCCGGGTCGGCGCGCTCACCGTCGACGAAACCGTCTCGCATCGCACCGGCGAGGTGGCCAGCGCCTCGGCGGCGGATCAGAACTTCGCCGTCGAGCAGTCCGGCACGCTGGCCATCGACGGCAAGGGCGGCCGCAGCTGGACCTTCCATGTCATTCCCGACAAGCCGCCGACCGTGGCGATCGTCGCCCCGCCGGTGCGCAAGGCCGACGGCAAGTTCGACCTGCCGTTCCATGCCACCGACGACTATGGCGTGGTGAAGGGCAAGGCCACGATCACGCTCGACCTCGCCAAAGTGGAGCGGCGTTACGGCCTGACGGTGGCGCCCGAGGCGCGGCAGCCGGTCGTGCTCGACCTGCCGATGCCGATCAACGGCAAGCGCACCGATTTCACCGCCGTGCTGAACGACGACCTGCAGAAGAGCCCCTGGGCCAACCTGCCGGTGACCATCCAGCTTTCGGTGCAGGATGCGCTCGGCCAGACCGGGCAATCGGCGCCGATGGAGACGGTGCTGCCGGGCCGGCGCTTCTTCGATCCGCTCGCCGCTGCCGTGGTTGAGATGCGCCGCGACCTGCTGTGGTCGATGGCCAATGCCGAGCGGGTCGACCAGATCCTGCGCGCCGTCACCTGGCATCCGCAGGGCTTCATCACCAACCAGAAGGCCTATCTCTTGCTGCGCGTCGCCATGAAGCGGCTGGAGGCCGGCATGAGCCAGGGTCTGACCGGCGCCGTGCGCGACGAGGTGGCCGACGCGCTCTGGCAGGTCGGGCTGGAGCTGGAGCGGGGCACCGTCGCCGACGCGCTCGACCGGCTGCACCAGGCCCAGGACCGGCTGTCGGAGGCGATCCGGCGCGGCGCCAGCAAGGACGAGATCGCCCAGCTGATGCAGGATCTGAACAAGGCGCTGGAGAACTACGTCGCCCGGCTCGCCGAACAACAGCAGGGCCAGGGCCAGCAGGATCAGCAGCTGTCGCAGAACCAGCCCTCGGGGCAGTTCATCACTGGCGACCAGATGCAGCAGATGCTCGACCGGCTCCAGCAGCTGATGGAGCAGGGCAAGATGGCCGAGGCGCAGCAATTGCTCGACCGGCTGCGCCAGCTGACCGAGAACATGCAGGTTGCCCAGGGCCAGAACGGCATGCGGATCCCCGGCGGCAAGTCGATGCAGGGGCTGGCCGATACCCTGCGCCAGCAGCAGCAGCTTTCGGACAATACCTTCCAGGATCTGCAGCGCCGCTTCGCCCAGCAGAACGGCCAACAGGGCCAGGAAGGGCAGATGGGCCAGCAGGGGCAGATGGGCCAACTGGGGCAGATGGGTCAACTGGGCCAACAGGGCCAGGGCCAGCAGGGTCAGGGCCTGCCGGGTCAGACGCCCGGCGCCGGTCAGCCGGGCGACGGCCAGCAAGGTCAGGGGCAGGGGCAACAGGGGCAGGGCCAGCAGCCAGGAGGGCAGCCGGGCCAAGGCGCGGGCACGGGCCCGGCTCCGGGTCAGGGCCAAGCGGGCGGCCAAAACCTGGCCGACCAGCAGGGGACGCTGCGCCGCCAGCTGCAGCAGCAGGCGCAGGGCATGCTGCCGGGCGACGGCACCCAGGCCGGCCGCGAGGCGCGCGACGCGCTGAAGCGGGCCGAACAGGCGATGAACCAGGCCGAACAGGCGCTGCGCCAGGGCGACAACGCCGGCGCGCTCGACAACCAGGCCCAGGCGATGGACGCGCTGCGCCAGGGGCTGCACAGCATGGACCAGGCGATGGCCCAGCAGCAGGGCCAGGGCAGCCAGAGCGGCAACAGCCAGCAGGCCAGCCGCGGCCCGCAGGGCTACAGCGACCCGCTCGGCCGTCAGGTGGGGCAGACCGGCGGCCTCGGCACGGTGCAGAACATGCTGCAGGGTGACGACACCTACCGCCGCGCCCGCGAGATCCTCGACGAACTGCGCAAGCGCGCCGGCGATCCGAACCGGCCGAGCTTCGAGCGCAACTACCTCAAGCGGCTGCTGAACTTCTTCTGAAGGGGGCGGGTGAGAGGCTGGACAACGACCCAAGCGGGGCTCGTTACGGCTGCTTCCTTCCGGACCTGACCGGGTTGGCGAGGCGCTCGCCCGCGCCAACCTCTCGCCCGTCGATATAGTCGCGACCGGTTGGCGATGCAAGCGGCGCCGATGACGCCCCTCCGGTGGCCCGGCCGCCCGCCCGAGTTCCCCCGCGTCTAGAGCCGGATCCGGAACCGCAGGAAGCCGCCGGGGGCCGGGCCGACCTCCTCGATGCTCAGCCCCTTCACCTCGTCGAGATGCGCGCGCGCGCCGGGGCCGGTGTCGAACAGCACCGAGGTGCCGGGCAGCGGCGCGAAATGCCAGTTGCCCATCGGCGTCGGATCGACCGAGCCCAGGTTGTGGATGTAGCGCAGCAGCACGTCGCGGTTGGTGTCCGGCCCCGACAGCACCACCGCATCGGGCCGCGCGCAGGGGAAATCGCCGCCGCCGGCGGCACGGTAATTGTTGGTGGCGACGATGAATTCCGCCGCCGGATCGATCTCGCGCCCAGCGAAGCGCAGGTTGAGGATGCGGTGCGCCTCGGGCGCCGACAGCCGGCCGGCCATGTCGTAGCGCGCCGGCCGCGACAGGTCGACCTCATAGCTCACCCCCTCGATCACGTCGTAGTTGTAGGAGGGGAAATCGGGGTCGAGCAGCATCTGATCGGCCACCCCCGGCACGATCCGCCGATAGAGCGCCACCGAACGCTCCAGCCATTCCTTCAGCTCGGCCCCGGTGATCTTCACCGCGGTGATCGTGTTCGGATAGATGTAGAGGTCGGCCACGTTCTTGACGGCGAGGTCGCCGGCCGGCACGTCGGTGTAATAGTCCGGCCCGCCGCGCCCGCCGGCCTTGAACGGCCCGGCGGCCGACAGCACCGGCAGCTCGGCATATTCGGTATCTTCCAGCATCTCGGCGACATAGGCGCTTTGCGCGGCGGCGACGATCTGCACCGAAGGGTCGTCCACCACCAGCGCGAAATAGCTGTGCAGCGGCGCCGTCAGCCGGCCGACCGGGCGGCGGATATAGGCCAGCGTCTCGGCATGGTCGGCACGCGCAGCCTCGAGCACCCGCGGCGCGCTCTCCACCGCCGGCAGCACCGCCTCGCCGGCGCCGCGCCGGGCGATCGCCCTAAGGCTGGAATGCGCGCTGGTCACCCGCCAGCCGGTCGCCTCGTGGCTCAGCTCCAGGTCGATGAGGCCGATATGCGAGCCCCAGGAGCCCGCCATCACCGCCGGCGTGCCGTTCAGCCGGCCGGCGACCGGATCGCAGCCCGGCAGGCCGGCGAACTCCTCCGAGGGGAACAGCCGATGGGTATGGCCGCAGATGATCGCGTCGATCCCCGGCACGGCGCCAAGCGCGGTGGCGGCGTTTTCCATCCCCCGCTCCGGCGCCGCAGGTCCGATACCGGAATGGCAGAGCGCCACCACCAGATCGGCGCCGGCGGCGCGCAGCTCCGGCACCCGGGCCTGCGCCGCCTCGACGATGTCGCGGGCAAACAGCCGGCCGCGCAGGATATGATGGTCCCATTGCAGGATCTGCGGCGGGGCGAAGCCGATCACCCCGATCTGCAGTCGCTGCCGATTGCCCGCGCTGTCGAGGAAGTCGCGTTCGAGCAGCGCATAGGGCGGCACCAGATTGCGGTCCTCGGCCGGGTTGGCGCCGAGCGCGGTGGCGAGATTGGCCGACACAATCGGAAAGGGCGCGCCGGCCATCGTCAGGGCGAGAAATTCCAGCCCATAGTTGAACTCGTGATTGCCGAGCGTGCTGGCCTCGATCCCCGCCGCGGCCATGGCGCGCAGCATCGGGTGGCGTTCGCCGGGCCTCAGGCCGCGCTCGTAGGCCATGTAGTCGCCGAGCGGATTGCCCTGCAGGAAATCGCCGTTGTCGAGCACCAGCGTATTGGCCACTTCGGCGCGGGCGGCCTCGATCAGCGAGGCGGCGCGCGCCAGCCCAACGGCATCGGAACTCCGGTCGGCGAAATAGTCGTAGGGGTAGATGTGGGTGTGCAGATCGGTGGTGGCAATCAGTCGCAACTGAAGCATGGTCGGGCCCTTGCTGTGCATTGGGGTCTGATCCGCGATCGACATTCCTCCCCCAAGATCGTCGCACCCGCCACGGAACGAGCCCCGCCGCCCGGTTGTGGTCACGTTTTCTTTTTCTGCGCATCCCGGGCCGAGGTCAAGCCGCCGGCTGGCGGTATCGCCTTGCATTTTGTGGAACTTCCCGGCCGCGGCGGTCCGCTTTGCGGCCAGCGCGCGCGGTTTGCACCCGCCCCGGCGGCGTGGCAGGAAGGGCGCCGGGGCGCGCGGGGCGCGCGCGCGGGGGGGCGGCAATGCGGATCGCAGAACAGGTGACATTCGGCGGCTCCGGGCTGGACCGCGAGGCGGCGCTGCGCGGCGATGATGCGGCGCAGGCGGCGCTTTGGGCCGAGCCCGGCGCGCGGGTGCTGCCGGTC
>JAKAJW010000211.1 GCA_021813645.1 Pseudomonadota bacterium
CGGCGTCTGGCGCGGCGATCTGGGAGGGGTTGGCGGACGGGGTCATGGCGCGGTCCTCAGGGCCGGAAGCCGAAGCCCGCGCTGGGGCTCGCCGCGCGGCTGCCGTTGCGCGCCGCCTTGCCGGACCCCTCGCCGAGGATCACCTGGTCGCCGACGGCCAGCTCGCCGCCGGTGATCTCGGCCCAGGTGCCGTCGTCGAGGCCGACGCGCACCGCGACGGCGACCGGCTTGCCGTCCTGCAGCAGCCAAAGCCGCCCGCGCGCCGCGGCCCCGCCGGCCTCGGTGCCCTTCGTGCCGCCTCCGTTCGCCCCCGCCCCGCCGGCCGCCGCCGTCGAGGGTTGGTAGCGCAGTGCCTTCGACGGCACGCGCAGCACATCGACGCGGCTGTCCACGACGATCTGCGCCGCCGCGGTCATGCCCGGCTTCAGCGCGAGGTCCGGGTTGGCCACCGCCACCGTCACGTCATAGGTGATGACGTTCTGCACCGACTGCGGCGACTGGCGGACCTGGTTGACCGTGCCGGTGAAGGTGCGGCCGGGATAGGCGTTCACGGTGAAGCTGGCCGCCTCGCCCTGCCTGACCTGGCCGATGTCGCTTTCCGACACATTCACGTCGACCTGCATCTGTTTGAGATCCTGGGCAATCAGGAACAACGTCGGGGTCTGCAGGCTGGCCGCCACGGTCTGCCCGGCGGTGACGTTGCGCAGGATGACCGTGCCGGCGACCGGCGATTTGATCTGGGTGTAGTCGAGATCGATCTTCGCCGCGTCGAGCGCCGCCTGGCGTTGCTCGATGGTGGCCTGGTCGACCTGAATCTGCGCCACCGCCTGGTCATAGGTGCTCTTGGCCAGATCGGCGGCATCCTGCGAGACGGTGCTGGACTTCACCATCTGCAGGTTGCGGTCATAGTTCGCCTTGGCATAGGCGAGACCGGCCTGGTCCTTGGCGAGCTGCGCCTGGGCGAGGTCGAGCGCCGCCTTGGCCTGCGCCACGTTCGAGCGATAGGTGCGGTCGTCGATCCGGGCGCAGACCTGGCCCTGGGCGACACTGTCGTTGAAGTCGCAGAGCACCTGCGCGATCACGCCGGAGACATAGGAGCCGACCGTGACGGTCAGCACCGGATTGACCGTGCCGGTGGCCGAGATCTTGCGCGCCACCGGGCCTCGCTCGACCGCTTGGGTAAGATAGCTCACCGCCGGAGCCGCCCGGCCCTGCCACCAGATCGCCACCCCGGCCGCCGCCGCCAGCAGTAGCAGCCCGCCCAGCCACCCTCCGCGGTGCCGCCTCTTGGTCGCGCTGTTCGACACCGGCACCCCCTGCAGTTCCTCGGTCATGCGATTCAACATGGGTCGCCCTCGATTGTCGGGCCTTCCGCGCCAAACGTCCATCTTTTGAACGCCGACCGGCGCCAAGTCCGTCGCGCCGCCTCGCCCGAACGCGCGGATTTCACGCACCCTGCCCGGCCAGCCGCGGCCGCAGCCCCCCTGTCGCAAAAAATTCACGGGCGCAGATCTCATGCATCCGATATTCATGAACTATGGAAACGAAAGCCGCCGCCGATCTCTTCACCGTCCTGGGCCATGCCGGCCGCCTGTCGGTCTTCCGGCTGCTGATGCGACATGCGCCGCGCGGCGTCCGCGCCGGAGAGATCGCCACGGTGCTCGGTCTGAAGCAGAACACCGCCTCGGTCTATCTGAAGGCGCTAGAGCAGGTCGGCCTGATCGCCGCCACGCGGGAGGGCCGGCAGATCCACTATGCCATCGATCTGGCCCGCACCGCTGCGCTGACCGACTATTTCCTGGCCGATTGCTGCCGGGGCCGGCCCGATCTCTGCGCCCCGGCGGCCGCCGCCAGCCCCACCCCCAGCGAAGGGAGCCCTGAAATGTCGCCGCGGGTCTTCAACGTCCTCTTCATCTGTTCGGGCAATTCGGCCCGGTCGATCTTTGCCGAGGCGATCCTGAACGCGCTCGGCCAGGGCCGCTTCGTCGCCCATTCGGCGGGAACCCGGGCGCAATCCGCGCTGAACCCCTATGCAATCGAGGTTCTCAAGCGCAACGGCCACGACATCTCCGGGCTCTATGCCAAGAACGTCGGGCTGTTCCGCGAGCCGGGCGCGCCGCGCTTCGATTTTGTCTTCACCGTCTGCGACACGGCCGCGCATGAGGAATGCGCCGCCTGGCCGGGCCAGCCGATGACGGCGCATTGGGGGATGCCCGATCCGGTCAAGGCGGTCGGCACCGAGGCCGAGAAGGCGCTGGCCTTCGCGCGCACCTATGCCGAACTGCACCGCCGGCTCGCTGCCTTCGTGGCGCTGCCGATCGACGCGTTGCAGCGCACCGCGCTGCAGGGCCGATTGGACGACCTCGGCCAGGTGGTTTCGGCATGAGCCGGATTGCGGTGAACGGCCTCGGCCGGATGGGCAAGCTTGTGCTGCGCGCGCTGTTCGCGCAGGGCGCGGGCGACGAGATCGTGCTTCTGAACGAGCCGGCGGGCACGCCCGAGCAGCTGGCCCTGCTGCTCGAGTTCGATTCGATCCACGGCCGCTGGGCGGCCGAGATCGGCCATGACGCCGAAAGCCTGACGGTGAACGGCACCCGGATGCGGCTGACCGCAGAGACGCGCATCGAGGATCTGCCGCTGGCGGCGCTGGGCGTCGATCTGGTCGTCGACTGCACCGGCGTCTTCAAGACCGCGGCGAAGATCGCCCCCTACTACACCGCCGGGGTGAAGACGGTCGTGGTTTCCGCCCCGGTCAAGGACGGCGGCGCGCTGAACCTCGTCTATGGTGTGAACCATGCGCTCTATGATCCGATGCGGCACCGTCTGGTCACCGCGGCGAGCTGCACCACCAACTGCCTCGCCCCGGTGGTGAAGGTGATCCACGAAGGCATCGGCATCCGCCACGGCGCGATCACCACGATCCATGACGTGACCAATACCCAGACCATCGTCGACCGCCCGGCCAAGGACATGCGCCGGGCCCGCTCGGCTCTGGCCAATCTGATCCCGACCACCACCGGCTCGGCCAGCGCGATCGCGTTGATCTACCCCGAGCTGAAGGGCCGGCTGAACGGCCATGCGGTGCGGGTGCCGCTGCTGAACGCCTCGCTGACCGATTGCGTCTTCGAACTCGACCGGCCGACCACCGTCGAGGAGGTGAACGCGATGTTCGCCGCGGCGGCCGCCGGCCCCCTGCGCGGCATCCTCGGCTACGAGAGCCGGCCGCTGGTCTCGACGGACTACCTCAACGATCCGCGCTCGGCGATCGTCGACGGCCTGTCGACCATGGTCGTCAACGGCACCCAGCTGAAGGTCTTCGCCTGGTATGACAACGAATGGGGCTATTGCTGCCGGCTCGCCGATGTCACCCGCATGGTGGCGGGCGCGCTGTGACCGCCGCCGCCCGCCCCGCGGCGCTGGCCGCCTATGCCGCCGTCACCGCGGCCTATTGGGCCTTCATGCTGTCGGACGGCGCCCTGCGTATGCTGGTTCTGCTGCATTTCGACACGCTGGGCTTCAGCCCGATCCAGATCGCCTGGCTGTTTCTCGGCTATGAGATCGCCGGGGTGGCGACCAATTTCTACGCCGGCTGGCTGGCGCTGCGCTTCGGGCTGACGACGACGCTCTACGCCGGCCTCGGCCTGCAGGTCGTCGCGCTCATCGCGTTGACCCGGCTCGACCCGAACTGGAGCATCGCGGTCTCGGTCGGCTTCGTGATGCTGGCGCAGGCGCTGTCGGGCGTGGCCAAGGACCTGACCAAGATGTCCTCGAAGAGCGCGGTCAAGCTCTTGGCGCCGCCGTCGCAGGGCGGGCTGTTCCGTTGGGTGGCGGTGCTGACCGGCTCCAAGAACGCGGTCAAGGGCGCGGGGTTCTTCCTCGGCGCCGCCCTGCTTGGCGATTTCGGCTTCCACGCCTCGATCTGGGCCATGGCGATCGCCCTGGCAGCGACCCTGGTCGCCGCGGCGAGCTTCATGCCGGCCGGGCTGCCGCGCGGCAGGAAGGGCACCAAATTCGGCGAAATCTTCGCCAAGGATCCGCGCATCAACCGGCTCTCGGCCGCCCGGATGTTCCTGTTCGGCGCGCGCGACGTCTGGTTCGTCGTCGGCATCCCGATCTATTTCGAGGCCGCGCTGTCGGACGGCACGCCCGCCGGGCATCGGCTGGCCTTCTTCCTGGTCGGCGCCTTCATGGCGGTCTGGGTCGTGGCCTATGGCGCGGTGCAGGCGGCGGCGCCGAGGCTTTTGAACGCGGCCGGGCGGAGCGAGCGCGAGATTTCGGCGCTGGCCGCGCGCTGGGTGCTGGTCCTGACCGCGATCCCCTTCGCCCTGGCCGCCGCCGCGCTGGCCGCGCCCGCCCCCGCGCCCTGGCTGACGCTGACGCTCGTCGCCGGCCTCCTGGCCTTCGGCTTCGTCTTCGCCGTCAATTCCTCGGTCCATTCCTATCTGATCCTGGCCTTCACCAGTTCCGAGCGGGTGACGATGGACGTGGGCTTTTATTACATGTCGAACGCCGCCGGTCGGCTGATCGGCACGCTGCTCTCGGGTCTCAGCTACCAGCTCGGCGGCCTGCCGCTCTGCCTGGCGACGGCGGGCACGCTGGCGGGGCTGAGCTGGCTCGTGGTGCGCCGGCTGGGCGACTAGCCCCGGCCGCCGCTCAGGGCGGTGCCGCGGCGGCGTCCTGCGCCGCGCCCGGATAGAGCAGTGCGCGGCCCCAATCGACCCGCAGCGCGAGCCGCTCGCCGGCCCGGACACGGCGGTCGAGCCGCAGATGGATCGCCCCGCCGGGCAGATCGACCAGCGCCTGCCAAATCCCGCCGGCATAGCCGCAGACCCGCACCCGCCCGGCGACGGTTCCCGGCCCATCGGCCGTCGGCGTCAGCCATTGCGGGCGCAGGAAAAGCGCGCCCGGCCCGGCCGCGACGGCGCCCGGCGGCCGCGGCGCCCGCGCCTCGGCCCAATGCAGCGCATCCTCGGCCACGGTGACCGCGAAGGGCCCGGCCGCGCCGGTGAAATGGGCGACGAAGGCGGTGGCCGGCCGGTCGTAGACCGCTTCGGGGGCATCGCGCTGCAGCAGCCGTCCCTCGCGCAGCACGCCGACCTGGTCGCCCAGAAAGAACGCCTCGTCCTGGTCGTGGGTGATGTAGAGCGCGGCGATGCCGGCCTCGCGCACAGTGGCGGCGATCATGTCGCGCAGCTCGTCGCGCAGCTTGGCGTCGAGGTTCGAGAGCGGCTCGTCGAACAGCAGAAGCCGCGGCCGCGGCGCCAGCGCGCGGGCCAGCGCCACCCGCTGCTGCTGGCCGCCCGACAGTTCATGCGGATAGCGCCGGCCGAGCCCGCCGAGTCCGACCGCGACCAGCGCGGCCTCGGCCTCTTCGCGCCAGCCCGGCCGGCGCCGCTCGCGCAGCGGCAGGCCGACATTCTCGGCGATGCTCAGATGCGGCCACAGCGCATAGTCCTGGAACACCATGCCGAGCGCCCGATGCTCGGGCGCGACGAAGCGGCGGCCGGCATCGTCGACCGGCGCGCCCGCCACCAGGATCTCGCCGGCATCGAG
>JAKAJW010000138.1 GCA_021813645.1 Pseudomonadota bacterium
CCGTCCTGTCCTGCGACAACCTGCCGGCCAACGGCGAGACCCTGCGCCGCGTGACCCGCCGCTTCGCCGAACTTCGCTCGGCCGAGCTTGGTGCCTGGGTGGCGGAGAACGTCGCATTCCCCTCTACGATGGTCGATCGAATCGTGCCGGCCACCACCGACGCCGACCGCGCCAGCGTGGCGGCCAAACTGGGGCTGGCCGATGCTTGGCCGATCATGACCGAAGGCTTCACCCAATGGGTGATCGAGGATCACTTTCCGCAGGGCCGCCCGGCCTGGGACAAGCATGGCGCGACCATGGTTGCGGATGTGATGCCCTTCGAACTGATGAAGCTGCGCCTGCTGAACGCCAGCCATTCGAGCCTGGCCTATCTTGGCTTTCTCGCCGGGCATAAGACGGTTGCAGAGGCGATGGCGGCGCCAGGCTTCGCCGGCTTCGTCGAACGGCTGATGGACGAGGAAATCACGCCCACCCTGCCCGCTCTGCCGGGCTTCGACCTAGCCGCATACAAGCGCGAGTTGCGTGAGAGATTCCGCAATCCCGGCCTGCGGCACCGACTCTATCAGATCGCCATGGATGGCTCGCAGAAGTTGCCGCAGCGGATGCTCGGCGCCGTACGCGACCGGCTGGCGGCGGGCAAACCTTTCCCCCTTCTCGCTACCGGGGTCGCGGCTTGGATGCGCTACATGGCCGGCTGGGACGAGACAGGCGCCGAGATCGTCGTGCAGGATCCGTTGGCCGCGACGTTTCAAGCCCGGCTGGCCGGACGGAGAGACGCGGCCGCGATCCATTCCGTGGCCCTGAGCCTGACGGAAGTGTTCGGCTCCGATCTAACGGCACACCCGCAGTTCGTCGCCTGCACCCGTGAGAGGCTTGAAGCCCTTATGAGACACGGGGCGGCGCGCTTGATGGCAGAATAGCCATTACTGCACAAAAATCATGCAGCCCCCTTCGCTTCGACCTCTGCAATCGCAATTCGCGCCAATAACACATCTACGTGATTGACAGGTTTGCGAACCTTTCTCCCAATGGTTCAGAACCAATTTGGGATTGGTTTCGCGAGTCGCCCCCGCGGAATGCCAGAGGATCTGATGGCCGAGGACCCGACCGAGAACGCGCCGAACGTGCTTGCCCAATTGCGGCGGCTGATTTCTTCCGACGCGGTCAGAGAGGATGGTCAGCTGCCGACAGAGCGTGCGCTTGCCGAGGCGCTTGGAGTGGGCCGTCGTGCGCTGCGCTCGGCCTTGGAAGTACTGGAAGAAGAGGGGCTGATCTGGCGGCGGCAGGGAAAGGGAACCTTTATCGGACAACCGCCCGACCCGACAGGCGTCTTGGCCGCTGACTTCGCCGGAAACGTCGATGCCGCGGCAATCATGGAGGCCCGTCTGCAGTTGGAGCCGTCGTTGGCCTGGCTCGCGGCGCATCGGGCAACGGCCGACGACGTGGCGCGAATGTATCGGCTGATCGATCACATCGGCCTGTCACCGGAAGCCGACACTGCGGAACTCTGGGACGGTGCGCTGCATCGCCTGATCGCTCGAGTGGCAGGCAATCCGCTGCTGCTGACAGCGTTTCAACTGCTGGACGAGGTGCGAATTCGCGAAGACTGGCAGATGATGCGGGCGAGTGTCCGTTCGCCGCAGTCGCTTGCCGAGTCGGACAAGGAGCACCGAGCGATCGTCGAAGCAATCGCTTCTGGCCAAGCCAAGGCGGCGCGCAAGGCAATGAAGGACCATCTCTCCCGGCTTGCTCAGAACATGACGACGCGCTTGGCGGAGGCGGCAGAATGAGCCCACTGCTCGAAGTTCAAGGTCTGGCGGTGCGCAGCAAGGACGCCACGCGCAATATCGTCGACGGCGTGTCCTTCACCGTCGCCGCCGGCGAGACGGTCTGCCTCGTGGGCGAGTCCGGCTGCGGGAAGAGTCTGACCGCGCTCGCCCTCATGGGCCTCTTGGCCTCGCCGCCGTTGGAGCGCGTCGCCGGATCGGCGCTGTTTGAGGGCCGCGACCTCTTTTCGCTCTCGCAGGTCGAGCTCGCGAAGCTGCGCGGCAATCGCATGGCGATGATCTTCCAAGAGCCGATGAGCGCGCTGAACCCCGGCCTCAGGATCGGCGAACAAATCGCGGAATCGGTGCGGCGGCACCGAGGGCTCGGCCGCTCGGCAGCACGGGCGCGGGCGCTCGAGATGTTGGAGAAGGTGCGCATTCCGGCGGCGGCGAGCCGGCTCGACGCCTACCCGCACCAGCTTTCAGGCGGCATGCGGCAGCGTGCGATGATCGCCATGGCGTTGGCCAACGATCCCGCGCTGATCATCGCCGACGAACCGACGACGGCGCTCGACGTCACGATCCAAGCGCAGATCCTCGATCTGCTACGGCAGTTGCGCGATGCGGCCGGCACGGCCTTGATCATGATCACCCACGATCTGGGAGTCGTGGCGGAGATGGCCGACAAGGTGGCGGTGATGTATGCGGGGCGGATCGTCGAAGCCGGCACCGTCAGCGAGGTCTTCGGCAATCCGCAGCATCCCTATACGATCGGGTTGATGAGTTCGATGCCTGCGTTCGGCCGCGCTGAGTCGCGGCTGGTGACGATCCCGGGCATGGTGCCGCAACCCTCGGCGCTTCCGCCGGGCTGCCGCTTTGCGTCGCGCTGCCCCTTTGCCGGGGCGGAGTGCGCCGAACCGCCGCCACTTACGGCCGGACGGCTCGGCCATGAGGTCGCCTGCTGGCGCGCGCCGCTGGAAGGCCAATTGAGGGCTACCGGAACATGAGCGCCGCCGAAAGCATCCTAGAGGCCAACCTCGTCGAGGTCCGCTTTAGCTCGGAAAAGCCTCTGTTCGGCCAAGCGGTCGTCGTCCAGGCGGTGAGCGGCGTCAGCCTGAAGATCCGTCGCGGCGAAACCTTCGCCATCGTCGGAGAATCCGGCTGCGGCAAGTCCACCCTCGCGCGGCTGCTGACCCGGCTGATCCGCCCGACCGGCGGCTCGGTTCGCTACGAAGGACGCGATCTCGGCCTGCTCAGCGCCAAGGAAGCACGGGCAATCCGGCGCGATCTACAATTCATATTCCAGGACCCCTACGCCTCGTTGAACCCGCGCATGACCGTTGGCGCCCTGATCGAAGAGCCCCTGCGCGTACACAAGATCGGCAGCAAGGCCGAACGGCGCGCAAAGGTGGCGGCGCTTCTGGCGCGGGTCGGGCTGCCGGCCCAGGCAGCCTCCCGCTACCCGCATGAGTTCTCCGGCGGTCAGCGTCAACGGATCGGCATCGCCCGGGCGCTCGCCTCCGGGCCGAAGCTGGTGGTCGGCGACGAGCCGGTATCGGCACTGGACGTGTCGATCCAAGCCCAGGTGGTGAACCTTTTGGCCGACCTCAAAGAGGAATTCGGCCTGACGCTGATCGTCATCGCCCATGATCTGGCGGTGATCCGCCACATGGCCGACCGGGTTGCGGTGATGTATCTGGGCGAGATCGTCGAACTTGCCCCGGCCTCACGCCTGTTCGCCGCACCACGCCATCCCTACACCGAAGCGCTGGTGCAGGCGATCCCGCTGCCCGATCCCGCCGCCCGCCGGGCGCAGGTCCGGGTCGAGGGCGAGCTGCCGAACCCGATCGCGCCGCCCTCTGGCTGCAAGTTTCACCCGCGCTGCCCCTTCGCGATTCCACTTTGCAGCCAGGAGCGCCCGGTGCTGTCGCGTCCGGACGCAGAGGGCCGCCAGGTCGCCTGCCACCGCGCCGGCGAACTGACGCTTACTGGGCTCGCCACCGCCGAGACGGCCCGCAGCCCCGCCGCCGCGCGCCGGTTCGAACTCTACCGCGAGGCGCGGGCCGAACAGGCGGCCCGGTCCTCCCGACCCGCCCAACCCGACTGACATCAAGGCCCGGCAGAAGGCCCGAACCCCCAACCAGGAGACGCCTATGACACGATCAACCAAGACCCTCCTGCTCGCCGCCGCGCTGACGCTGGTGAGCAACCTCGCGCATGCCGCCGATCTGCGCATCGGCCTGCAGGAAGACCCGGACGCCCTCGACCCCGATCAGGGCCGGACCTTCGTCGGCCGGATCGTCTTCGCGTCGCTCTGCGACAAGCTGGTGGACATCAACCCCCAGCTGCAGATCGTGCCGATGCTGGCCACATCGTGGAAGTGGTCGGATGATGGCAAGGCGCTGACCATGTCGCTGCGGAAGGACGTGACGTTCCAGGACGGCACGCCCTTCAACGCCGAAGCGGTGAAATACAACATCAACCGTTCGAAGACTTTCGATCTGTCGCGGCGCAAGTCGGAAGTGAAGTCGATCGCCTCGATTGATGTGGTCGATCCCTATACGGTGCGCTTCAACCTCTCGCAGCCGGATGCGACGCTGCTGGCACAGCTCGCCGACCGGGCGGGCATGATGATCTCGCCCACCGCGGCCGAAAAGGAAGGCGCCAATTTCGCGCTGAACCCGGTCTGCTCCGGCCCGTTCAAATTCGTCAGCCGCGTCCAGCAAGACAAGATCGTGCTGGAAAAATATGCCGGCTACTATGATGCCAAGGACGTTCACTTTGACCGGGTGATCTTCCGGCCGATCCCAGACACCACCGTTCGTCTGGCCAACTTGCGCGCCGGCGACCTCGACCTGATCGAGCGCGTATCGCCGACCGATCTGGCCTCTGTGAAGTCGGATGCGAACCTGAAGGAAGCCCAAGCCGTCTCGATCGGGTACCAGGGCATCACGGTGAACATCGCCAACGGGCCGGAAGCGAAGAACCCGCTCGGCGAAAGCAAGCTCGTGCGTCAGGCCCTGTCCTTGGCAATCGACCGCGACGCGCTGAACCAGGTCGTGTTCAACGGCGCCTTCGCGCCGGGCAACCAACCCTTCCCGCCGACTTCGCCCTGGTATGACAAATCCCTGCCGATCGAAAAGCGCGACGTTGCCAAGGCCAAGGCGCTGCTTAAGGAGGCCGGGTTCGACAAGGTCGATATGACCATGCAGACGTCGAACTCGCCCGACGCCCAGCAGGTGGCGCAGGTGATCCAATCGATGGCCGCCGAGGCCGGGATCAATATCAAGATCGTGACGAAGGAATTCGCCACGATGCTGAAGGATCAGACGGCCGGAACCTACCAATCCACCCAGGTTGGCTGGTCTGGCCGAGTCGATCCTGACGGCAACATCTATGCCTTCGTCGTCACCGGCGCCGGGCTGAATGACGGCCACTACTCCAACCCCGAGGTCGACAAGCTGCTGAACCAGGCGCGGCTCTCGACGGATGATGCGGTGCGCAAGCAGTCCTATGACGCCGCGCAGAAGATCCTGCTCGACGAGCTGCCGATCATCTATCTGTATCATCCGGTCTGGCTCTGGGCCTACTCCAACAAGCTCGCCGGCTTCGTGCCTTATGCCGATGGCATGATCCGTCTGCAGGGCGTCTCCCTGACCAAGTGACCTGAACGCCCGGCCCCCCAGCTGGGGCCGGGCATTTTCCCAAGGGGCCCGAGATGTTCGAGTTCATCCTCCGCCGCATCCTGATCGCCATT
>JAKAJW010000224.1:0-981 GCA_021813645.1 Pseudomonadota bacterium
CAGCTCGTACTCGCGGTTCGACTGGTGGAAGCGGATGCCCACCCCGAGTTCGGCGCCGAGCGCCTTCAGGTCGGCTTCGACGTCGGCGAGTGTCTCATGGCCATAGATTTCCGGCTGGCGCTTGCCGAGCAGGTTCAGGTTGGGGCCGTTGAGAACGAAGATCAGCGGTTTCATCGGGGTCTCCGGGGTTGCGTCGGGCCTATTCCTCTGCGCCCGGCGGTTCGGTCGCAAGGGTTTTGCGGGCCGCGGTGCCGGTGGCGGCGATATGTTCGGCCAGAAGCCGGCAGGCCAGCGCGGCGTCGCGGGCGAGGGCGGCTTGGGCGATCGTGGCATGGTCGGGGGCGGTGTGATCGGCGGCGGCCAGCGGCTGGGTCTGGGGCAGGCAACGCCAGTAGCGACTGTGCAGCGCGCGCAACTGGCTGCCGAGCGCCGCGAGCAGCGGCATGCCGGCGGCATCGGTCAGCGCGGCATGAAAGGCGTCATGCGCCGCGGGCGCTTCGGCGGGGCTGCGTTCGAGGCGGTGCAGTGCGGCGAGCAGGCGGCTTTCCCAATCGATGTCGCCGCGCTCGATGGCCAGGCGAAGGGCCAGTGTCTCCAGCTCCTGCCGGAGCCGCGTGATCTCGGCGAGATTGGTGCGCGTCAGCGGCGCGACGCGGTAGCCGCGCTGCGCCTCGGCCTCGACCAGCCCTTCGGCGGCCAGTCGGGTCATCGCCTCGCGCACCGGGGCGAGCGATACGGCGAACCGCTCGCGCAGCCGATCGAGGTTGATCTTCGTTCCGGGCGCCAACGCGCCGGAGAGGATCTCTTCGCGCAGCGCAGCGGTGGTGCGCGCTGCGATCGTCTCTTTGCGGTCTTCGGCTGCAGGCACTTGGGCGCTCGGTCGTTGGTCCGTCTCGGCCGAAGGGCAGGGCAGGTGGAGCCTGCGGCGAGTAAGCGGAGATAATAGGCTTTGTCTGTGATAGTGAGAATAATCGATTTTGC
>JAKAJW010000224.1:991-5513 GCA_021813645.1 Pseudomonadota bacterium
TGCCTAGACATCTTTTGCGACTTGTGCGATCTGACGGATAATGGGCGGCCGTGGACCGCCCAAACCGGTTTCAGGGAGGAGACCATGACCATGAAGATCACCCGTCGCGGCCTGCTGGCCGCCGGCGCCGCCGGCAGTTTCGTCGCCGCTGCGCCGCAGATCTTGCGCGCTGCCGACAAGGTGGTGCTGCGGCTGTCGACGCCGGCCACGCCGACCGACCAGCGCGCAGTGGCCTTGACCGATGTCTTCGGCCCCGCCGTGGCGGGCTTCGCCGACTTCCAGCCGCATTGGAATGCCACGCTGTTCAAGCAGGGCACCGAGCTGGCCGCCATCGCGCGCGGCAACCTGGAGATGTCGATCACCTCGCCGCAGGAACTGGCGCAGATCTTCCCGAACTGGTCGATCTTCACGGCCGGCTATCTGCTGCGCGACGCCGAGCACCAGAAGAAGGTGTTCGAGGCGCCGTTCATGGAGCCCATGAAGCAAGAGGTCGAGGACAAGCTTGGGGTGAAGCTGCTGACGGTGATGTATCTCGGCCGGCGCCAGCTGAACCTCCGCTTCCCCAAGGCCGAGAAGGATGTCCAGACGCCGGCCGATCTGGCGGGCGTGAAACTGCGGATGCCGGGCACCGATGCCTGGATGTTCCTCGGTCGGGCACTTGGCGCCAATCCGGTGCCGGTGGCCTTCACCGAGGTCTATACCGCGCTGCAGACGGGCGCGATCGACGGTCAGGACAACCCGTTGCCGACCGACAAGGACTCGAAGTTCTACGAGGTGACCAAGCAGATCTGCCTGACCTCGCATCTGGTCGACCAGAACTATATCGCCTTCTCCAAGAAGGTCTGGGACAAGCTGTCGAAGGACGAGCAAGCCACGGTGCAGAAGGCGATCGATGCGGCGGCGGACAGCGAGCGGCAGAAGCAGCTTGCGCTGGAGGAGGAGCTGGTGGCCTTCTTCAAGGCCCAGGGTCTCGACGTCTATACGCCCGATGTCGCGGCCTTCCGGGCCCATGTGCAAGAGGCTTACCTGAAATCGCCGTTTTCGAAGGATTGGCCGAAGGGCATGGTCGACGAGATCAACAAGCTCTGAGCCATGAGCGCGATCCTTTGGCTGCGGGCGCGGGCGGAGAATGTGGCGGTCGTCATGATGGCCGTCATGTTCGCGACCTTCCTGCTGCAGATCTTCGCCCGCTATGTCCTGCCGTTCCCGGTCGAATGGACGCAGGAGCTCTGTCAGACGCTGTGGCTTTGGATCGTGCTGTGGTGCGCGGCCTTCTGTCTGGACGACCGCGACCACATCAAGTTCGACACGTTCTACCTGGCGAGCCCGCTGCCGCGGCGGCGGGCCTTCGCCCTGGTTTCCGCCATCGTGATCGTGGCGGGGCTTCTCTACTCGGCCCCCGATACCTGGGGCTTCATCAGCTTCTACATGATCCAGCGCAGCTCGACCCTGCAGATCCCACTCGGCTATGTCTTCTCGGTCTTCGGCATCTTCCTGGTGCTGATGGTGATCCGCTACGCCTTGCGCGCGGTGGCCTTGATCCGGGGGGCTTCGCCCGACGCGGTGGCGCCGGGGCATGAGGCGCTGCTAGAGGGTGAGGATATCCATCTGCCATGAGCCTCGCCTTCACCCTCTGCCTCGTCATCCTGGTGGTGCTGGCCGCCATCGGCATGCCGATCGCCTTGGCGATGATCCTGGCGGCGATCGGCTATGTCGCCGCCGCGCACCAAGACCTGTCGCTGCCGGCTGAGCAGCTGGTGCTCGGCCTCTACGACAATTTCATCATCTTGGCGGTGCCTCTGTTCATCGTCGCCGCCAACATCATGAACGCAGGGTCCATCTCGGACCGACTGCTGAGGTTCTGCGTGGCCCTGGTGGGGCGGTTTCGCGGCGGGTTGGGCCTCGTCAACGTGGTCGCCAACATCATCTTCGCCGGCATGTCCGGTTCGGCGGTGGCCGATGCGGCGGGGCTCGGCAAGGTCATCATCGACATGATGCGGAAGGACGGGCGCTATCCGGCCGGCTATGCCGCGGCGATCACCGCGGCGGCCTCGACGATCGGGCCGATCATCCCGCCCT
Organism: Pseudomonadota bacterium; assembly: GCA_021813645.1. Classification (GTDB taxonomy): domain Bacteria; phylum Pseudomonadota; class Alphaproteobacteria; order Rhodobacterales; family Rhodobacteraceae; genus Solirhodobacter. The sequence continues at coordinate 3,071 of JAKAJW010000224.1, forward strand.
CGATCCCGATGGTGATGTATTCGCTGGTCTCCGGGGCCTCGATCGGGGCGCTGTTTCTCGGCGGCATCCTGCCCGGGCTGTTCATGGGCGCGATGCTGATGGCGATGAACTACTGGGCCGCCAAACGGCGCGGCTTTGGGCTCGACGAGCCGGTGCCGCTGCGCGAGCTGCCGAGGTTGACGATGAACGCCTTTCCCGCGCTCTTAATGCCGGCGATCCTGCTTTACGGCATCTACGGCGGGGTGACGACGCCAACCGAGGCGGCGGCGGTGGCGGCCTTCTACGCGCTGCTGCTGGCCGGGCTGTTCTACCGCGCGCTGAGCGTTTCGAGCCTTTACGAGGTGCTGCGCGGCTCGGTGATGTCCTCGGCCTCGGTCGGGCTGGTAATCGGCGGGGCGCTGATCTTCAACTATATCGTCGCCTCCGAGAACATCCCGACCAAGATGGCCGGCTTCATCGACGCGCTGCATGTCTCGCCCATCGTGTTCATGCTGATCGTCAATGCGCTGGTGCTGCTGTTGGGCTGCATCCTGGACGCCTCGACGATCATCCTGGTGATCGTGCCGCTGTTCATCCCGGCCTGCCGGGCGATGGGGATCGACCTCGTCTATTTCGGGGTCATCATAGTGGTGAACTGCATGATCGGGCTGATCACCCCGCCCTACGGCATCGTGCTCTTCGTCCTGAACGGGATCACCGGCATCCCGCTGCGCGAGATGATCCGCGAGATCTGGGTTTTCGTGATCGCCTTGGTGGTGGCGCTGCTGGTGCTGATCCTCGAGCCGGGGATCGTGCTCTGGCTGCCGCGGATGCTGGGATACAAGGCCTGAGACATGGTGCTTAAACTGGGCCTGATTGGCGGCAATATCCGGGCCTCGCGTTCGCCGGCGCTGCATCGGATCGCGGGGCGGCTGTCGGGGGTGGAGGTCAGCTACGACCTGCTCATCCCGGCTGAGTTGGGGCTCGACTTCGACGGGGTTCTGGCGAAGCTGCGGGCAGAGGGCTATCGCGGTGTCAATGTAACCTATCCGTTCAAGGAACTGGCGGTGAGCCGGGTCCGGGTGGCGGATCCGGCCCTGCGCCGGCTCGGCGCGGTGAACACCGTGGTGTTCGGGCCCGCGGGGCCGGAGGGGTTCAACACCGACTATACTGGCTTTGCCGCCGCCTACCGGGCGCGGTTCGGCGCGCAGGGGCCGGGCCGTGTCGCGCTGATCGGCACCGGCGGGGTAGGGCGGGCGATCGGCTTCGCGCTGGCCGAGTTGGGGGCGCAAGAGCTTCGACTGTTCGACCGCGACGCAGCGAAGACGGTGGCCCTGCAGCGCGCGCTGGCGGCGACGGGTGGGCCGCGGCTTGTCGCTTGCGACAGTGTGGTCGCGGCGGTCACCGACGCAGACGGGGTGGTGAACGCCACGCCGGTCGGCATGGTGGGAACCCCCGGCACGCCGGTGCCGGCCGCGCTTTGGGCGGGGCGGGGTTGGGCCTTCGACGCGGTCTACACGCCGGTCGAGACCGAGTTCACCCGCGCCGCGGCGGCGGCCGGGGCCGCGGTGCTCTCGGGGTGGGAGCTGTTCTTCCATCAGGGCATCGACGCCTTTGCGATCTTCGCCGGCCGGCCGGTCGCGGACCCGGGGCGCCTGCGGGCGGAGCTTCTGGCCGGCGCCGGCTGATCTGTCTGCTTGGAGTTTGAGCAGCCGTCGGATCGGCCGGGTCCGGCGGGGCGTTTGGCCTTGCAGCCCCCGAGAATTCCTCGATTATCCGGGCAGACCGGTGCCGCACGGCGCCCGGAAACGAGGGTGGACGCGTGACCGAAGCGAGCCTGAGCCGAGAAAGTCTGCAATCGGCGATCCTGCACCACATTACCTACACGATCGGCAAGGACGCCCCGCATGCCAGCCTGCACGACTGGCGGATGGCGCTGTCGTTCGCGATCCGCGACCGCATCGTCGGGCCCTGGTTCACCTCGACCCGGCGGACCTGGAGCGAGGATCGCAAGCGGGTCTACTACCTGTCGATGGAGTTCCTGATCGGCCGGATCCTGGAGGATGCCACCATCAATCTCGGCCTGCGCGATCTGGCTGAAGAGGTGATGGCCGGTTTCGGCCAGGATTTCCGTGCGCTGGTCGAGGAGGAACCCGACGCCGCGCTCGGCAACGGCGGCCTCGGCCGGCTTGCCGCCTGCTTCATGGAGAGCATGGCGACGCTCGGCTGCCCGGCCTATGGCTATGGCATCCGCTATGAGCATGGGCTGTTTCGCCAGCGGTTCGAGGCCGGCCAGCAGGTGGAAACGCCGGAGGACTGGCTGACCACCACCAACCCCTGGGAATTCGACCGACCAGAAAGTGCCTATGTGATTGGCTTCAAGGGTCACGTCGAGACCCGCGACGGCCGCGCGCTCTGGGTGCCGGGCGAAACGGTCCTGGCCTCGGCGCATGACACGCCGGTG
>JAKAJW010000255.1:0-1275 GCA_021813645.1 Pseudomonadota bacterium
AATCCTCCTCCACCAGGTCCCACATCGCGAAGTCGTCGTTCCAGCGTCCTTCATACCCGGCCAGGCTGCCGATCAGGCGCTGCGGCCCATAGTAGACCCGCTCGGCGATGTGGCGCGGATCGCGGTCCCGCGGCGTCGTGACCCGGAGCGTGCAGTCCAGTTCGGACCGCAGCCGGTCCAGCGCGGCCACCGCCTGTCGCGCCTCGATGTGGGGCGAGGTGCCGGGCAGGGACTGCCGCACAACATGCATCAGCACGTCGCGACAGCCCCGGATGCGATTGCCCAGCACGACATGATCGTCGGTGGTGATGTCGAGAAGCCAGTCCTCGCTCATTGCGCGCCCTCCTGCATCTCGATCCAGCCGATGAGCCGGGATTTCCGCGCACAGATGACATTGCCCATCCGAAAGACCGGCAGCTTCACCTTGGCCTCGCTGGCGTAGTAATAGACCTTCCGCCGCTGCCCCGCGTCGCCGAAGACGAACTGCGCAATGGCATCCGCACCGCGCAACAGATCGTCGGCCAGCGCCGGGCAAGCCTCTCCCGTGGCGGGACCAGCCCGCATTCCTTCCTGCATGTCCTGTCCTCCTAGGTGCGGATCAGCGCGCCCAGCGCGTTGATCGTTCTGTAGCCGACGGCGAAGGTGATCATGGCATCTCCGCCGACGCTGAAATCCTCTTGTTCCCTTTGCTCCCGCTCGGGACCTTCCGGCAATTCGAACTGGGCCAGAAGCGCAAGTTGTGGGTAGCCAAGGCCCGCATTGTCGTTCTGGAAAGCGATCTTCCCTGTCAGAAATCGCCGCTCGATCTCGACGCGCAGATATGGATCGCGCATTCCCGCCATGGCTTGGGTCAGGGTGCCGAGACGAACCCCTTCAATCAGGGAAGCCACGGTTTCCCCGAAGCTCTGCTCTTCGTTCCCATCAGGCATTAGGATGTCGAGGATGGCTTCGGGAAGATCGGCCCAGCCCTCACGCTTTTCGGCTGGCAGCCCAAGTTTCGTGTCGATTTCCTCCATCACCAGCGGCCAGTATGCTTCGACGGCACTGGCAGCGTCCTTGACTTGGTCGGCCGCCATGATCGCGATCAGCAGCCGCGCGCAGTCCGTCGCGGTCATCTGCGCTGCGCCCGGTCCTCTTCCCCCCGACGAGATCAGTTTGGCCTCACGCAGGTGCCGCGCATACATCGCCACCGTCTGCTCCGGCATTGGCAGAACCTGTGCCAGTGTGGGGATGAGATCGCTCAGCTTGGCCATCAGCGCAGATGTCTCATCGGGG
>JAKAJW010000255.1:1285-5505 GCA_021813645.1 Pseudomonadota bacterium
GTGTTTCGGACCATAACTCCAAAACTACTGGCGCACAAGACGGTTTCAGAGTAAAAGTCCAAAACAGGTATCCGGCCCGGTCTTTCCCCTCGCCAACTCGGCAGACCCATGGCAACACCGCAGGCTGACCGGATCAACCCATTGTTAGAGCGAGGAAATCATGGCCACGATCCGCAAACGCACGCTGCCCTCGGGCCTGGTCCGCTGGCAGGTGGATTTCACCGACCAGGCTGGCAAGCGCCGGTCCAAGCTGTTCCCGCGCCGCAAGGATGCCGACGTCTATCTGGTCAAGGTCCGCTCGCTGGTCGCCAACCACACCTATCTGGCCGACAGTGACAGCACGACGGTGGCCGGGGCAGCGAAGGCGTGGCTCGACCATTGCGAGGTGCGCTGCAAGACCGGGCGGCGGATGGAGCGGTCCACCCTGCGCGGCTACAGCGACTATGTGCGCCTCCACATCACCGCGCCCGAGATCGGCATCGGGGACAAGCTGATCGCCCAACTGACCCGCCGCCATGTCAACGAATTCCGCGACCGACTGCTGCTGAACGGGCGGTCCGAACACCTGACCCGCCGCGCGCTGTCGGTGCTGAAACTGGCGTTGGACCACGCCATCGACAATGGCCAGTTGTTCACCAATGCCGCCCAAGGGGTGCGGGTGATCAAGTCCAGCCGGATCGAGCACAAGGCGCCAGTGCCGACCAAGGAGGCGATCCGCGCCCTGATCGAGGCGGCCGACGAGGATTTCAAGCCGCACCTGATCGTCTCTGCTTTGGGCGGGCTGCGCGCGTCAGAGTTGCGGGGCCTGCGATGGCAGGATGTGGATTTCGACAAGGGCTTCATTCGCATCCGCCAGCGCGCCGATGCCTACAACCAGATGGGCGAGCCGAAATCTCGCGCCGGGTTCCGCGACATCCCGGCCGGGCCGATGGTGTTGAACGCCCTGCGCCGCTGGAAACTGCGCTGTCCGAAGAACGCCCTCGATCTGGTCTTCCCCGCACCGCAGGGCGGGATCCTCCAGCACACCAAGACCCAAGCCCGGTTCCGCAAGCTGCTGGAAAAGGTAGAGGTCACGATGCGCTGGCACGACCTGCGCCACTTCGCGGTATCACTCTGGATCGAGCAGGGCTTCTCCATCAAGGAAGTGATGACCTTCGCGGGCCACTCCTCGATCCAGATGACCATGGAACGCTACGGCCATCTGTTCCCCTCGCCTGACCACCAGAAGGCGATGGCCATGGTCGAGGCGAAGTTGCTGGGGTGACAGGGGCAAGTCGCGACCTTGATCGCCACGACCCGGTGCAATACCGTCGAGGCATAGCGTTGCACAATCCGGGAGGGGCGATGGCAGGGGGCGACTGGACCGTCTACGTCGATGACAACTTCCATTACATGGACGAAGACGAGCGGTATTGCCTCGGCACCTTCGACATCCTCGACGCGGCTGTGGCCGCCTGCCGGAACATCGTGGACAGGTTCCTGCAGGACAATCCCGCCAAGACCGCCGACGAACTCTACGATCAGTACACCGCTTTCGGGGAAGACCCGTGGATCAAGGGTCCGTCACCCGCGTCCGACACCCCAACATTCTCGGCCTGGGACTATGCCCGGCAGCGCTGCAATGAACTGCGACCGTAGGCTCGGGTCAGCACTGAGACCGGATTCCCGTTTCTTCCCAACGGTTTGCGTCTGTTCCGTGCGACACGACGCCGACGTTGCGACCCAGAAAATCGGCTAACAAGCGGAAATTGCAAGGTTATCTCGGATGCAGGGGTAGCCCTCATAACCTGAAGGCCGCAGGTTCAAATCCTGCCCCCGCAACCAAAAATTCCATCAAGATATCAATGGCTTAGGCCAAAACAAAGCGCCCCACGGGGCGCTTTTGGCGTTGCAACACGCTACATCACATTCCCCAAAGATTCCAAACCCTTACGACAAGTCCCGATTCCTCCGTGCAACACACATGCGACATTGAAGTGATCGGATGTTCGTGGGACGTTCCGTGTCCGATTGAACTTGACCCCCAGGCGAACCAGAGTAGTCATGTCCTCGCAACCAAGTCGGGGACCATCATGCCCGAGACCAATGATGCGGCGCTGGACGCCTTCATCGCCGCCAAGATCGAGATCGACCGCATGCTGGCGCGGCTGGTCGCCCACAGCGCCGACCACTTCGGCTACAGCCCGGATGAGGTGAACTGGGGCCATGTCGGGACGCTGGACCATTACCGCGCCAAGCTGCGCGAGATCAGCGACATGGCGTTCCAGGAGGGACAGGGTCTCGAATAGGGTCCTGGGCCAACTTCCAGCATGTCTGCAATCATGAGTGGTGACCAATTCTCCGTTGACGCCGCTAAGAGGATACCTGATCTTCAAAGGATGCTCCCATTCTCAACAGAATTTCCCGTCCGTGCCAGCCCGAACCGTGCTGCCTTCGTCTCCGAAGTAGTCGGCTGGTTGCGTGGGATGAGGCATCAGACCGTACTCTCCAGCGCTTCAGAGGCGGAACTGGATGGTGCAAATGTCCATGTACGTTCGGCTACCGGCGAAGAACTCCGGATGCGGGAGCTTCAAACCTTTGACGGTTGGTCTGCCATTGGCGCACGGCATGACTTGCCGGACGACTTGGGACGGGTGTGGCGTACCGAATGTGTTCTGCGGCGTGGGGCGGCAGAGGGTGGGCAGGATCTTGTACGTCTTCGCACCCAGTGTATCGCGACCACTGCTGGCGCAAAACTGGAGACGCCCAGAAAACCCTACCTCATCAAGGCTCTGCTCAAAAACGGCTGGGGAGGCAAAGACCGCCAACTCTCGGTGTCAGATGCTCCCGTATGGCTGAAGAGCGATAGCGAAGGCCTCTCCACGGCGAGTTCGGTGACCTTAGGTGATGCCACAAAGTGGCTGCCTGTCGTGTACGTTTCCGCGACAGGCAAGTCGACGTGGGTCCTGAATCAAGTTGAGATCGAAAAGCTGGCCTATGATCTCGGCGGTATTGCGCACGTCGTTGTGGAACCAGACCGTGCGTTCTCGTTTTCTCTACGCGAACAGACTGACGCAAGGAATGCCTACGGCGGTACCTTGGCTTTGTCGGCGCCTGGCCAAGGCATTGTCAGAAGGTACTACATCGGATGGCAAATCGAGGATGGGATCGAGCTGGCTGCAACGATACGGGAGGCGGCAGCAAGCCTTCGGAGCCAGTTGCCTTCCTTTGGGTGGGACTGGACCGAACTTCAGGAACAGGCCCTGCGTGCGCAGCGGTCAAGCGAGAAAGCCCGGCTAACAGCGGCTGAAAGCGAGCAGCTTTACCTCGAAGAGATCGAGAACCTGCAGGACAGGATAAGACAACTCGAACAGGCGCTTGTTGCCCGGCCAGCCGATAGCGTGGGAACCGATGAGGGAGAGTTCTCGGCCGACAACCTCATTCGTCGGATCGGGCCGGAAATCTATTCCGGCGAAGTTTCGGACCGACTGCGCTTCGCTGCCAGAACAACGCTGGCGGTCGCTGATCAGATCGGACTGGATACACGCTCCAAAGTTATTCTGCAGCGTGTTCTTGATCGGCTTCCGTTGTCGCCCGCACTTGCTGAACTTTCGCAGGATTTGGCGCGAGCAACAAAGGACCCGAAACGCGTTGCAAGCGAATTGACTTCTCTTCTGGCGCGTCATGGCTATTCGGAGAAATCCGATAACAAACACATTCGAATGGAAGCCGATGACCTGTTCGACGGCCTCGATGCCATCACCATTCCAAAGACGCCGAGCGATCATCGAGGCCTGACGAACCTGCGGAAGCAAATTGAACGCACGCTCGGCATTACTAAGCTCGACGGATGACATGCGTCATGCCGCCACCGTCCCCACGCCATCGAGGCGAACCGCGACGCTGGTGATGCCATTCCCGGCCGCCTCGGTCGCCACGCCCACAGGGAAGCGCCCAGCGCCCGGCGCGTTGATGTTCTTCGCCGTGTTGTCCCACGCGACCCGCGCGCCGACTGTCAGAACGGCAGCAGTGGCTTTAGGCAGCTTGTAGACGCCGGTGATGGCCAGTTCGACCGGATCGCCCTCGGCGGCCGAATAGGCGGCGATCCCGAAGATGTTGCCGACAATCAACCCCTCGCCAGACGCGATGCCGCCTGCGGGTGTAGCCACGGTGATGACGTGGCCATTCTGGATGTAGTTCTGCATGATCAAAGCCCCTTTGAGGATTGGATGCGAACCACG
>JAKAJW010000457.1 GCA_021813645.1 Pseudomonadota bacterium
CCTCGGCTGGGGCGTGCGGGGTGTGGCGACGGCGACGCTCTGCGCGGAGTGGAGCGGGCTCCTGCTCGGCCTTTGGCTCTGCCGGGCGGCCTTCGGCGGCGCGCAATGGCACGACTGGGCCCGGGTGTTCGACGCGGCGCGGCTGAAGCGGATGCTGCAGGTGAATGCCGACATCATGATCCGCACGGTGCTGCTGCAGGGCGCCTTCACCGCCTTCACCTTCCTCGGCGCGGGGTTCGGCGACCGGGTGCTCGCCGCCAATCAGGTGCTGTTGCAGTTCCTCGAAGTGACCGCCTTCGCGCTCGACGGTTTCGCCTTCGCGGCGGAAACCCTGGTTGGGCAGGCGATGGGCGCGGGCCAGCGCGCGCGGCTGCGGCAGGCGGCGGTGATGACGGCGCAATGGGGCGCTGGCGGCGCGCTGGCGCTGGCGGCGGGCTTCGCGCTGGCCGGACCGGCGATCATCGCGGTGATGGCGAAGGATGCCGGTGTGCAGGAGACAGCCCGGGCTTTCCTGCCCTGGGTGGTGGCCGCGCCGGTGGTGGGGGTGGCGAGCTGGATGTTCGACGGCATCTTCATCGGCGCCACCGCGACCCGGGCGATGCGCAACGCGATGGCGCTGTCGGTGGCGGTCTACGGCCTGGCGCTGGTGCTGCTGCTGCCGACCTGGCAGAACACCGGGCTCTGGGCCGCGCTGATGGTGCTGAACGCCACGCGCGGACTGAGCATGGCGGCGCATTACCCGGCGCTGGAACGGCGGGCGGGGTAGGGCGGTCAATCCGCCGGCCGGCCCGGCCCGTGCGGCTCCCGCCCGTCAATAGGTGTTGATCGAAAAGCCCAGGAAGGTCTCTTCGGCGCGGATCTTGCGGCCGAGCCGGAGGCTGAAGGGCGTATTGCGGAAGCGGTAGCCCAGTGCCACCGTCTGGTCGCGGTAGCCGTCGTTGTTGCCGGACGCGGCCAGTTCGAGGCTGACCCCGCTGCGATGGTTGAGCTGGACCATCGCGAAATAGCCGGCCTGGATCGTGCTGTAATTGCCGATCAGGAAGACGCTGCCCCAGCCGGTGGGGTTGTAGCTTTCCGCCACGAGGGCGCCGCCGCCCGCCCAGCCCTGCCGCACGTGGCTGTATTGGGCCGCCGGGCCGACCCGCAGCACCAGCGGCAGGCCGAGCGCGGGGGTGAATTTCCAGGTGACTTGCCCGGTCCAGTGGAAGCCGCCGCTCCAGTCCGCGCGGGCGAGGCCGAACTGCAGCCGGCCGCGTTCGATGGCATAGACGCCCGTGGTGCTCCTGTCGGAGCTGTCGAGCTGGAAGAAGGTGCCATTCGCCCGCCCCGGCAGCGGTGCCGCGGCCAGGAGCGCCGCGACCAGCGCCGCGCGATGGGCCCGGGCGGCCCGGGTGGGCAGCGGAGGCGGGCGGCAATGGGGCATGTCGGGGCCATCCTGTCGGTCGGGGCGGGGCGCGCGCTTGCGGCGAGGTTAGGCAGCCGGGCGAGGCCGCGCAAGCGGCCGGAGCGCCCGCGCGGCCCCCTTCGGCCAGCCGCCGCCGCGCGGCGCTTCGGGGGCGGGCGCCTGACCAAATGACGTTGGGTCAGTCGCTTGGCCGCCACCCTATCTTCGCCGCAATCCATCGGATAAAAGACGCCGCAGCGCCACAAATCGGCCCCGCTTCGGGCCGACCAATGAGCCTAAATTAATGATGAATCGGCTCGCAGAACCTCAGCCATAACCCATCCGAGCAGCGGGTTCGAGGCATGGCAGCCATAAGCGAGGTCGGTAGAATGCGACTGTCAGGCAGGCTCATCCAGGTTGTCCTGGTCTTTTCGTTGATTTTCGCGGCGGTCGGCTGGTTCGTTCTGAACAGCTATCGCGCCAATTTCGAAAAGCAGGTGCAAGTCACCGAGATCCAGCGCGGCGGCCTTGCCCTCAAGCTCGTCGTCAGCCGGGCGCTGGAGCGGGAATGGGGCAGCCTGCTCGCGGTTGCCGATGGTCAGGGCGATGCCACGGTCGCCGAGCTGCAGACCATGGCCGATACCGTGCCGCTGACCAGCGGCCGGGTGGCCTGGGTTGGCGTCGTCTCGCCGCTGGGCCAGGTCGTCGCCGGCACCGACAAGCAGGAAATCGGCACCGATGTCACCACGGCGCTCTGGTTCCGCCAGGCGCTTTCGGCGCCGACGATGGGCCCGGTCTATCAGGCGCACGCCGGTCAGCAGCTCGCGGAATTCTTCAACCTGGCTGCGCCGATCAAGAGCGCCGGCGGCGAGGTCGAGGGCGTCCTGGTCTACCGCATCCGGATGGGCTGGCTGCGGGACTATTTCGCGCAATCGGCCCGGGCACTGGGGCTCGACGCCTTCATCACCGATCAGGCCGGCTCGATCCTGGCCCAGGCCACCACCTTCTCCGCCGCGCCGCCCACGGGCGCCGCGCTGCAGGCCGCCCGGCTGAGCCTGCTGCAAGGCTATACGCCCGTCGACACCAAGGAGAAGGGCTTTGTCTCGGCCTCGATCCCGAACGTTGCCGGCACCATGCTGCCCGACAACGGCTGGAACCTGATCGTGCGCACCCCCAACCGCTTGCCGGTCGCGGTCGCCCATGCCGCCTGGCAGACGGCTGAACTGGCGCTCGGCGTCGTGGTTTCCGTGATCGCGGTGCTGATGGCGGCGGCGATCTGGCTCTTCGCCCGCCCGATCGAGGAGATGACGGAATCGCTGATGCGCATGGCGCGCGGCGAGATGGTCTATCCGACCGAGCATCGCTCCAGCCGCGAAGCCAGCAACCTGAGCGTCGCCGCCGCCCTGCTGCAGACCCGGCTGGACGATCGTCGCGCCGGCAGCGCCGCCGGCCTGCTTCGCCGCGCCAGCATCCGCCGGGCGCCGCATCAGGCCGAACCGCAGGGTGCGCTGGTGATGGTGGAAGAGGCCTTCCCGCCAGAGCGCGAGACGGAAAAGACCGCGCAGTTCTGAGCGGCCGGCCCGACTCGTTCCGGCCGCCGCCAGGCCCCCGCCCCGCTGGCTGGTCCGGCGCCGGGCTCAGCCTTCGTGCTGGCCGATGCCGAAGCGGTCGAAGATGTCGCGCAGCACGGCCGAGCGGCGCACGCGCAAGACGCCGGGACTGCCGCCCTGGGTGTAGAACCGTAGAAACAGCTGTTTGCGCTGCGCCTCGTCCGGCAGAAGCTTCAGCCGCGCGCCGTCGGGCGTGGCGGCCACAACGTAGCAGGCGACATCGCCCACGTCGGGCAGGCGGATATAGCCACGCGCCTGTTCCGCGAAGGAATGGCCGCGCACCCGCACCATGTCGAGCGTGAGGCCGACGATCCAGAGCCGCCGCGGCGTGCCGTCGACCGTCACGACCGCCCGCTCGGGGGTGTCGGCGACATGGATTTCCGTCCGCGGCAGCTCGATGCAGGTCACGATCGTCAGGCCGAGCACGACCAGGTTGTAGAGCGTCCAGAACAGAAGCGTCGCCTTGCCCTCGCCGGCGTCGTTGAAGGCGAAGCGGTCGGAGAAGACGCCGATCAGCAGCCCGGTCAGGTTCAGCAAGAACAGGATCAGGAACGGCCGCATCATCTGCCACTGGACCACGACGCGGCCGCGCTCGCCGCCCTTGGCGGTGACCTTGAAGGCGTGGTTGGCGCCGCTCAGCAGCCCGACGAAGGCCGAGCGCGCGATCGGGATCGCGCCCAGGATCTGCTGCACGTCGTTCAGGATCGGCACCATGATGTTGCGGCACAGCAGGTTGTAGGTCATCAGCAGCCAGACGAAATAGCAGCCGAAGAAGTCGATCACGTCCGGCAGCGCGGCATTCACCACGATGACGTTGCCGAACCAGTAGAACAGCGGGAAGATCAGCGCGGCCAGGCGGAAGACGAAGGTCGTCGTCCAGTAGAAGGTCGCGTCGAGGATGCTCCAGCGGTCGGCCAGGCCGAGCGCGCTGCGCCCGAAAGGCCCGAACCGGCTGCGCGCGATCTGCATCGTGCCCAGGCACCAGCGGCCGCGCTGGGTGACATATTCCTTCAGCCCCTCGGGGGCGAGGCCCTCGGTCAGCGGCTCGTTCAGATAGACCGTGCGCCAGCCCTTCTCGCGCAGCACCAGGGTCAGAAGGAAATCCTCGGTCACGCTGAAGGTCGGGAAGCCGCCGACCTCGGCCAGCGCCTGCCAGCGGATCACCGAGGAAGTGCCGCAGCACAGCGCGATCCCCCAGGCGTCGCGGGCCGGCTGCATATGGTCGAAGAAGAAGCGCTGTTCGTCGGGAAACGAGCCCGACAGGCCGAGATTGTGCTGGACCGGATCGGGGTTGAAGAAATGCTGCGGGGTCTGGACCAGACCGACGCTGGGGTCGTGGAACAGGGCAAGCGTGCGCGAAAGGAAGCGTTGGTGCGGCACGAAATCGGCATCGAGCACGGCGACGTAGTCGGGCGGCTCGGCGTCCTGCGCCAGGGTGGCCAGCGCGTTGTTCAGGTTGCCGGCCTTGGCGTGCTTGTTGTCGCCCCGGCGCAGATAGCGCACCGCATGCGCTTCGCAGTAGTCGCGCAGCCAGTCGCGCCGGCCGTCGTCGAGCACGATCACCTGCTTGTTGGCATGGCCCAGGGCCAAGGCGCCGACGATCGTGCGCTCCAGCACCTCGAGCTCTTCGTTATAGGTGGCGATCAGGATCGCCACCCGCGGCTCCGGGCCCGGCCGCCACCAGCCGCGATGGGCATCGGCCTCGCGGTGGCGGTCGCGGGTCCGCATCATGATGACCGAGGCGCTGAGCGTCCCGAGCACGGTGATCAGCTCCAGTGCGAAGAAGCCCCAGCTGGCGACGAAGTCCAGCGTGAGGCCCGGCGGCATCAGCGTCTGCGTCGCCCGCCACCAGAGATAGCGCAGGCCGAAGAAGAACACCCCGGCGTAAAGCGCCACCCGATGGCTGGTCCGTTCCGGCTTCACCACATAGGGCAGGATCATCGCCAGCCCGGTGACGGCCAGGATGCGAACCAGGCTCGAGCTCAGCGGATCCAGGTAGAACAGGGGCGGCATCGGATCACCAGAGGCCGCGCAACCAGTCGAGCGGCCGATAGGAGAAGAAGACGCGGCCGGTCCGCCCGACGCAGGATTGGGTGCGGTCCTCGACCAGGCCCGGAACGGCGATCGCCACGTCGAAGCGCTGCAGGTGGCGCTGCGTCGGGGCCACCGCCAGCCCGTCATAGACCCCGGCCGCGCCGGTGCCGGCCAGCCGCAGGATCACGCCCTCCAGCGTCGGACCCTGGCCGAGTGGGCGGAACCGAACGGTCTGCCCCCGCCGCAACCCCTGATAGACCCCTTCGGTGACCGAGGCGGTCACCAGCGCGTCCTGGCAATCGACCAGCTGAACGACCGGGTCGCCGCGCTCGACGTGGGCACCGTCGCGCGCCACGACCTTCCACAGGATGCCCTGCACGGTGGCCTTCAGCTGCGCCGTGCTCCGGGCATTGGCGAGCCGGGCCTCGGCCTTGATCCGTTCGTCGAGCGCCGCGCGCTCCGAGATCTGCGC
>JAKAJW010000151.1 GCA_021813645.1 Pseudomonadota bacterium
CGTCCTTGCCTGAAGGCGCCACGGGCGGCCCCGCGCCGCCGGAGACGAAACCAACGGGTCCGGCCGGCCGGCGCGCCGAACCGGACCACAGGCACCGGGGACACGGCGCGAACAGATGCTCAACTGGATAACCGACTACAAGATTCCGGTCGGCGATGTCGCCAGTACGGTGGTCGACTGGATGCAGGCGCATCTCGCCTGGCTCTTGAACGGCCTCTCCGACGTGATGGGGGTGGCGATCTCGGCCATCGAATGGCTGCTGCAAAGCCCGCCGCCGATCGTCATCCTGGCCGCTTTCGTGGCGCTGACCTGGGCGCTGCAACGCTCGTGGAAAACCTGCCTGCTGGTCTTTCTCGGCCTGCTCTTCATCATCAACCAGGGCTATTGGAAAGAAACCACGCAAAGCCTGACGCTGGTGCTGGCGGCCTGCATCGTCTGCATGGGGATCGGCGTGCCGGTGGGCATCTTCGCCGCCCATCGGCCAGGCTTCTACCGCGCCATCGCGCCGATCCTCGATCTGATGCAGACCCTGCCGACCTTCGTCTATCTGGTGCCCACCATCGTCTTCTTCGGCATCGGCATGGTGCCGGGCCTGCTCGCCACGGTGATCTTCGTGCTGCCGGCGCCGATCCGGATGACCCAGCTCGGCGTTTCCGAGACGCCGCCGGCGCTCACCGAGGCGGCCGAGGCCTTCGGCGCCACCCCGCGCCAGAAGCTCTGGAAGGTCGAGCTGCCCTATGCCTTTCCGCAGATCATGGTCGGGCTGAACCAGACCATCATGCTCTCGCTGTCGATGGTGGTGATCTCGGCGCTGGTCGGTGCCGACGGGCTCGGCGTGCCGGTGGTGCGGGCGCTCGGCTCGGTCAACACCGCGCTCGGCTTCGAATCCGGCTTCGTCATCGTCGTGGTCGCGATCCTGCTCGACCGCATGCTGCGGGTCGGCCGCAAATGAGTCCGCCGCGCTCCCCCGCCGTCGAATTCGACCGCGTCTCGATCGTCTTCGGCGACAAGCCGCACAGCGCCCTGCCGCTGATGGACCAGGGCAAGTCGCGCGCCCAGGTGCAGGAGGCGACCGGCCAGGTGCTCGGCGTGCATGACTGCTCGCTCACCGTCGGCACCGGCGAGATCCTGGTGCTGATGGGCCTCTCCGGCTCCGGCAAGTCCACCCTCCTGCGCGCGGTGAACGGGCTCAATCCAGTGGCGCGCGGCGAGGTCCGCGTGCATGACGGCGACCGGATGGTCAGCGTGACCCACGCCGATCCGGCGACGCTGCGCCGGCTGCGGCTGACCCGGATCGCCATGGTGTTCCAGCACTTCGGCCTGCTACCCTGGCGCACGGTGCGCGAGAACGTCGGCCTTGGGCTCGAACTGGCCGGCCAGCCGGCCCGCGAGCGCCGCGACCGGGTCGAGACGCAGCTCGCCCTCGTCGGCCTGGCGCAATGGGCCGACCGCAAGGTGGGCGAGCTGTCGGGCGGCATGCAGCAGCGCGTCGGCCTCGCCCGCGCCTTCGCCACCGAGGCGCCGATCCTGTTGATGGACGAACCCTTCTCGGCCCTCGACCCGCTGATCCGCACCCGGCTGCAGGACGAGCTGCTGGAGCTTCAGGCCAAGCTCCAGCGCACCATCGTCTTCGTCAGCCACGACCTCGACGAGGCGTTCAAGATCGGCAACCGGATCGCGCTGATGGAGGGCGGCCGGATCGTGCAATGCGGCACCGCGCGGGAAATCTTCCAGAACCCCGCCTCGGGCTATGTCGCGGATTTCGTCGCCCACATGAACCCCCTGGGGGTGCTGACCGCGCGCGACGCGATGCAGCCGGTCAGCGGGGCGCCGGAGGTCACCGTCCAGGCCGAGGAGACGATCCAGGCGGTGATGGCCCGCGTCACCGCCAGCGCCGCCCCGGTGGGCGTGGTCGACGACGGCCGCCTGATCGGCGAGGTGACCCGCGACACCGTGCTGGCCCGACTGCTCGACCCGACTGGCGGCCGCCCCGGCTGAGCCGGGCCGGGCGTCACACTTCGGTCGCGCTGACCGGCGGCGTGACGCGGCGCTGCAGCACGGCCTCGCGCCAGGTGATGAAGGCGATGGCGGCGATGATCATCAACCCGCCCGCCACCACGAACGGATCGAGCGGCTCGCCGAAGAACAGAATGCCGAGCAGCGTCGCCCAGAGCAGCTGCAGGAAGGTCACCGGCTGGGTCACGGTGATCGGCGCCAGCCGGAAGGCCTGGGTCATGCACAGATGGCCGAGCGTGGCGAAGCCCGCGGTGACCAGAAGCCAGAACACCTGCCACGGCTCCGGCGGGATCCAGACCGCGATGGCGAAGGGCGTCAGCCCCACCGTCACCCAGATCGACAGCATGCCGACGATCACCGGCGCCGAGGCGAAGCCGGTCAGCCGTTTGGCGGTCAGATAGGAGCCGGCGAACAGCACCGCCGCGCCGAGCATGGCGACATCGCCCGGCTGCACCGCCCGGATGCCCGGGCGCAGGATGATCAGCACGCCAAGCAGCGCCACCAGCACCGCCGCGATCCGCCGGAACGCCAGCTGCTCGCCCAGGAAGATCGCCGCCCCGACGGTGACGCCGACCGGGGCCAGATAGTTGATCGCCTGCACCTCGGCGATCGGGATCCGCGCCATCGCGAAGAACCACAGGATCACGGCCACCGCATGCATCAGCCCACGGCCGGCGAAGATCGCCAGCGCCCGCGGGCCGAGCCGCGCCGCCAGCAGCGGCCGCAGCATCGGGATCAGGAACACCAGCCCCAGCCCATAGCGCAGGAAAGCCGCCTCGGCCGCGGGCAAGGCGGTGCCGAGATATTTGACGATGCCGTTGACGGCGACGAAGGCCAGGCCCGAGGCCAGCATCCAGAGCGCGCCGGCCACGGGGCGATTCACCGCAGTCGAGTTCATGGCCGGACCTGATCGCAAGCGCGTCACCGGCGCAAGGCCGGATTGGCGCCCCGGCCGCGGCGCAACCCGGCCATGCGGGTCGCGCGGGGTCCCGGCGGCGCCCCGGCTCAGAGCGCCGCGGCGACCTCGTCGCTCAGGTCGAAATTGCCGGTGACCGACTGCACGTCGTCATCCTCTTCCAGCGTCTCGATCAGCCGCATCAGCTTCTGCGCCTCGTCGATCCCGGCCACATCGGTGCGCGACTTCGGCCGCCAGACGAGCTTGGCCGTCTCGCTTTCGCCCAGCGCCGCTTCCAGCGCCGCCGTCACCTCGGCCAGGGCGGTGTCGGCGCAATAGATCCAATGGCCGTCGGCCTCGGTCTCGACATCCTCGGCCCCGGCCTCCAGCGCCGCCTCCAGCACGGTGTCGGCATCGCCCGCCTCGGGCTTGTAGAAGATCTCCCCCACCCGATCGAACATGAAGGCGACCGAGCCGGTCTCGCCCAGGTTGCCGCCGTTCTTGGTGAAGTAGCTGCGCACGTTGGAGGCGGTGCGGTTGCGGTTGTCGGTCATCGCCTCGACGATCAGCGCGATCCCGCCCGGGCCGTAGCCCTCGTAGCGGATTTCCTCATAGGTATCGGCATCGCCGCCCTGCGATTTCTTGATCGCCCGGTCGATGACGTCCTTCGGCATCGAATTGGCCTTGGCTTCCTTCACCGCGAGCCGCAGCCGCGCGTTCTTGTCCGGGTCCGGATCGCCCATCTTCGCCGCGACGGTGATTTCCTTCGCCAGCTTGGAAAAGAGCTTCGAGCGTGCCGCGTCCTGCTTGCCCTTGCGGTGCTGGATGTTCGCCCATTTCGAATGGCCTGCCATGACCCACTCCGTCCTCACATTCCGGGATGCGCGCCTCTATAGGCCAGGGCCGGGGCGGGCCGCAAGCCTTGCCGCTCGGCTTCGCCCCCGCCGGGGCCTCAATGCAGCGGGCGCACGTCGGGCGGCGACACGAAGAGATGGCGGTGGCCGAAGGCGTCGGTGATCTCGACCGAGCCGTTCGGCGCCAGCACGCCTTGCGCGCCGATCGCGCCGAGAATCTCGGTCAGCAGCCCCTGCAGCAGGTTGTGATGCGGGTCGATCCGCACCTGATAGGGCAGCGCCTGGCTGCAGCCGGTCAGCGTGCCCTGCCAGCCGGTCGGCGTGGCATTCGCCGCCGTGCGCGCGCCCAGGCACTGCTCGCCGTCGGTCAGCGTGACGGTCAGCCGCTCCGGCGCCAGCCGCACCTCCTTCGGCAGCGGCGTGGACAGGCTGGCACAACCGGCCAGCAGCAGCGGAAGAAGCGGAAGCGCAGCGCGCATGGGGTCACCTCAGGGGCCAGAAGATCGGAACGCAGAGGCTCACCACCACAGCCATGGTCAGACTCAGCGGCAGGCCGAAGCGAATGTAGTCGGTGAATTTATACCCGCCGGGGCCATAGACCAGCGTATTCGTCTGATAGCCGATCGGCGTGCCGAAGCTCGCCGAGGCGGCGAACATCAGGGTGACCACGATCGGCCGCGGATCGATCTGCAGCGCCTGGCCGAGTCCGATGGCGATCGGCGTCAGGATCAGCGCCACGGCGTTGTTGGTGACCAGCTCGGTCATCAGCCATCCGGTGCAGAACACCGCGAAGATGACCAGATGCGGCGGCAGCTGCGCCAGCGTCGGCGTCACCGCCGAGACGATCAGCCGCGCCGCGCCGGAATGCTCGAGCCCGGCGCCGACCCCGAGCATGCCGAAGATCATCGCCAACAGCCGGCCGTCCACCGCCGCGAAGGCCTCGTCGGCGTCGATCGCCCGGCTGACCAGCACGACCACCACGCCCAGCGCCGCCAGAAACACGATCGGCGCCAGATCGAAGGCCGACAAAAGCACGATGGCGGCCAGCACCCCGATCACCGCCGGGGCATGGCGGCGGCGATAGGCGCGCTCGCGCGGGCGGGCGATGTCGACCAGATCCATATCGGCGGCGAGCCGCTGGATATCCTCCAGCGCCCCCTCCAGCAGCAGCGTGTCGCCCACCCGCACCACCAGATCGTCGAGCTGCCGGCCGATGTTCTGGTTCCGCCGATGCACCGCCAGCGGATAGACGCCGTAGCGCCGCCTGAGACGCATCTGGCCGAGCGAGCGGCCGACCATCCGGCAGCCGGGCGAGATCAGCACCTCCACCACCGTCGTCTGCACCGAGGACAGCGGGTCCACCGGCCGCACCTCGCGGCTCGACTGCAGGCCCAGCAGTTCCGCCATCGGCGTCCGCAGCACCACCCGGTCGCCCGCCGCCAGCACCACCGCGGCCAGATCGCGCCGCAGCGAGGCATCGCCGCGCAGCACGTCGATCACCCGCAGGGTATCGCGCTTGAACAGCTCCACCTCCTCCACCCGGCGGCCGATCAGCGGCGAATCCTCGGGCACCGCCACCTCGGTGAAGAACTTGGCCCGGCTGCGGTCGCCGATGAGCGCCGACAGCGACGCCCGCTCCGGCAGGAAGCGCGCGAAGAGGCCAAGATAGATCATCCCGACCAGGGCATAGATCAGCCCCATCGGGG
>JAKAJW010000169.1 GCA_021813645.1 Pseudomonadota bacterium
ATGGGAGGAGGTGGCCAATGAGCCTGCAGGGGCAACATGCGCTGGTGACGGGTGGCGGGACGGGAATCGGGCTGGCCATCGCCCGCGCCCTGGCTGGGGCGGGCGCGGCGGTGACGATCACCGGACGGCGCGCCAATGTGCTCGACGAGGCGGGCGACATCCACGGGCTGACGCCGGTGATGATGGATGTGACCGTCGAGGCCTCCATCGTCAACGCGATCCAGGCCGCCTCGCGCGCCCATGGGCCGATCACCATCTGCGTCGCCAATGCCGGCATCGCCGAAGGCCGGGCGCTGCAAAAGACCGAGCTTTCGTTCTGGCGCCGGATCATGCAGACCAACCTCGACGGCGCCTTCCTGACCATCCGCGAGTGCCTGCAGGGGATGCGCAACGCCCAATGGGGCCGGGTGATCGCCGTCGCCTCCATTGCCGGGGTGCGAGGACTGAAGGGCGCACCGGCCTATACCGCTTCCAAACATGGGCTCGTCGGGCTGATCCGCGGCCTCTCCGAGGATTACCTCGGCACCGGGATCACCTTCAACGCGCTCTGCCCAGGCTACACCGATACCGACATCGTGCTGCAAAACAGCGAAAGCATCGCCCAACGCGCCGGCATCTCGCCCGAAGCCGCGCGCGAGATGATGCAGAGCGCCAACCGCCACGGCCGGCTGATCGACCCCGCCGAAGTCGCCGCCGCCGCCCTCTGGCTGTGCGAACCAGGCTCGGAAAGCGTCAACGGCCAGACCATCGAGATCGCCGGCGGCCAGGCCTGACATCGGCCCCGCCGCCACGACCGGCCGCGAGGCTGGCCGGCCTCGCCCCCCTAGCCGCGCTGGATATTGACGCGCTTCGTCCCCTCGGCAGCGCTCGGCGCACGCTTGGGAATGGTGACGGTCAGCACGCCGTCCTTCAGCACGGCCTCCACCTTTGCCTCGTCGGCATCCGGCGGCAGCCGAAAACTGCGACTGAACGAGCCAAACTGGCGCTCGCTGAAATACCAGCTTTCGCCCTTTTCCTCGCGCTCCGTCTTCTTCTCGCCCGAGACGATCACGACCCCATCCTCTACCGACAGATGGATGTCCTCATCCGCCACGCCGGGAAGCTCGAGCGCGATCCGATAGGCGCTGTCATTCACCGAGGCTTCCGACGCCGGCGCGACCCATTCGGCGATCCGGGCACCGAAATTGCGGAAGGGCTCCTGCAGCGAAGGCCAGAACCCGCTGGTGTGGGATTTCTCGACCATTTGATCCTCCTTGCCAACATCCGCAGGAAATCTCGCGCATCGCGTGAGTCGCCGCGATGACCTGCGTCAAGCCGGTTGCCCCATGGGCACCGGGCCACTAAAGCAGGACAGAAGCGATACGGAGGCCCCGATGATCCTGTGCTGCGGCGAAGCGCTGATCGACATGTTGCCCCGCCAGAGCACCTCGGGCGAGCCGTGCTTCGCCCCCTATGCCGGCGGCGCCGTCTTCAATACCGCGATCGCCCTCGGTCGCCTCGGCGCGCCGGCGGGCTACTTTTCGGGCCTGTCCACCGACCTCTTCGGTAAGGTGCTGGAAGAGACGCTGGCCGCCGCGAAGGTCGACATGAGTCTCGCCGTCCGCTCCGCCCGGCCGACGACGCTGGCCTTCGTCACCCTGAGAAACGGCCAGGCGAGCTATGCCTTCTACGACGAAAACACCGCCGCACGAATGCTTTCGGCTGAAGACCTGCCGGCGCTGCCGGCGACGGTGCAGGCGCTCTACCTCGGTTCGATCAGCCTGGTGAAAGACCCCGCCGCCTCGGCCTACGAGGCGCTCGCGGACCGCGAGGCGGATCGCCGGGTCATCATGTTCGATCCCAACATCCGCGCGGGCTTCGTCACCGACGAGGCGGGCTATCGCGCCCGGCTCGCCCGGATGCTGGCGCGGGCCGATATCGTGAAGATGTCGGACGAGGATCTGACCTGGATCGAAGGCGCGGGCGAGACGGCAACCTTGGCGCGCGGCCTGCTCAAACGCGGGCCGAAGATCGTCTGCATCACCGAAGGCAGCCAGGGCGCCAGGGCGTTCAGCGCGACTGCGGAGGTATTCGTGCCGGCGCTGAAGGTGGAGGTCGCCGACACTGTGGGCGCCGGCGATACGTTCAACGCAGCCATCCTCGCCTCGCTCCACCGCCAGGGAAGACTGTCCAAGCGCGCGCTGGCGACGGCCGACCGGGACATGCTGGAGGCCGCGCTGACGCTAGGGGTACGGGCCGCGGCGGTCACCGTCAGCCGTCCCGGCGCCAACCCGCCCTGGGCGCACGAGCTGGCCTGATGCGGGCGTTGTTGCAACGGGTGTCCCGCGCCGCGGTGACGGTCGAGGGCCGGACGGTGGGCGAAATCGGTGCGGGGCTGCTGATCCTGGTCTGCGCCATGCAGGGCGATGACGACGACAAGCCCACCGCGCTGGCCACCAAGATCGCCAAGCTGCGCATCTTCCGCGACGACGCCGGCAAGATGAACCTGAGCCTGCGCGACACTGGCGGGGCGGCGCTGGTGGTGAGCCAGTTCACCCTGGCCGCCGACACCGCGCGCGGCAACCGGCCGGGCTTCTCGACGGCGGCAGCGCCGGAGGAGGGACGCCGGCTTTACGAGGCCTTCGCCGCCGCGATGCGGAACGAGGGCATCCCCGTCGCCACCGGCGAATTCGGAGCCGACATGGATGTGAGCCTGGTCAACCAGGGTCCGGTGACGATCTGGCTCGACATCTGAGCTGGCCAAACCGGGGCGCGGAATTCCGCGGCTGCGGCAGCGCGGCCCCTTGTCTTTCCGGCGTTCCGCAGTATGCCCGAAAAGACACGCCGGGGCCCAGTGCCGAGCCGCTGTGGCCGCAGCAAGGCGTGTCAGGCCGTCGTCAGCCGGCCGTCAGGGGGGTGCTGCCAATCACGAGGCTCATGAGATCCGCCGCTCCGCTTCTGCTCTCCTGCATTCTTCTGCTGCCTGCATCGATCGTGCGGGCCGACAGCGACGATCAGGACCGCGCCCGCGAGGCCTATGAGCATCACCAGATCCTCTCGCTCGCCACCATTCTCAAGGCAGTCGAGAAGCGCTACGGCAGGAATGTGGTGAACATCGAATATGAGGAACACGGCGACCGACCGGTCTACGAGTTCGAGATCATCAACGCCTCCGGCCAGGTGATCGAGGTCGTCGTCGACGCCAAGACCGGCCGAAGCGAAGGCCCGGAAGGGGAGAAGGACTGATGCGTGTTCTGGCGGTCGAAGACGATCCCCGCATCGCGGCCGATCTGAGCGCGGCACTGAAGAAGGCGGGCTTTCTGGTCGAGACCTGCGGTGACGGCGAAGAAGCCTGGTTCCGCGGCGACACCGAAGCCTACGACCTGATCGTGCTCGACCTCGGCCTGCCGAAGCTCGACGGGCTGACCGTGCTCAAGCGCTGGCGCGCGGGCGGCTGCCAGGTGCCGGTACTGATCCTGACCGCGCGCGGCGCCTGGACAGAGCGCGTCTCGGGCATCGACGCCGGGGCCGACGACTACCTGCCGAAGCCGTTTCGCATGGAGGAACTGGTCGCCCGCGCCCGTGCTTTGATCCGCCGCTCGGCCGGACGCGGCACGCCGGTCGAGGCGCATGGACGGCTGACGCTGGAGCCGGCGAAGATGGAAGTGTCGGTGGGGGGCAAGCCGGTCGCGGTCTCCGCGCTCGAATATCGGCTGCTGTCCTACCTCATGCTGCATCGCGACCGTGTGCTGCCGCCCGTCGAGATCCTCGAGCATCTCTATGGTGACGAGGATTCGCGCGAGGCCAATGCGCTCGAGGCTTTGGTGGCCCGGCTGCGCCGCAAGCTCGGCCCCGGGGTGATCGGCACCCGGCGCGGCTTCGGCTATTTCCTGGAAGGCGGCGCCGGGTGAGGCGCTGGTCGCTGCATCTGCGCCTGTTCGCGGCGGGCGCGGCTTCGGTGATCGTGGCGCTGGTCTTGGCTGCGATGGGTCTGTCGCTTCTGTTCAACGCGCATGTCGAGCGCCGGGCGGTCGCCGATCTGTCGTTGCAACTCGATCAGGTCTTGGCCGGGCTGAACTTGAACGCCCAAGGCCAGCTTACCCTGCCCGTCCCGCCCGGCGACCCGCGCTTCCAGCGGCCGCTCGGGGGGCTCTACTGGCAGGTGAACTGGCGGGGCACAGTGCTGCGCTCGCGCTCGCTCTGGGACTATACGATCCCCCTGCCGCAGCAGGACGAGGTTGGCGGCGCGATCCACCTGCACGATCTGCCTGGGCCGGGAGGAGGCCGGCTGCTGACCGTCGAACGCCATGTGCTGTTGCCGGCGCGGCTCGGTGGCGGGCCGGTCCTGGTCGCGGTGGCAATGGACCGCGCCGATCTTGTTGCCGAGGGGCGCAGCTTCGTGAAGGACATGGTGCCCTATCTCGCCCTGCTTGCGGTTTTCCTGATCGCGGCGGGTTGGCTTCAGGTGGCGGTCGGTCTGCGTCCGCTCGCCACCGTGGGCGCCCGGGTCGCGGCGATCCGCTCCGGGCAGTCGAGCCGGCTCGGCGAGGATTTTCCCGCCGAAGTCCGGCCCCTCGCCGGCGAGGTCGACCAACTGATCGCAGCCCGCGAGGCCGATGTGTTGAAGGCCCGGACCCGGGCAGGCGACTTGGCGCATGGCCTGAAGACGCCGTTGCAGGCGCTTTACGGCGAAGCCGGGCGGCTGCGCGAGGCCGGGGCAGAAGAGGCTGCGGTGGCGATCGAGCAAATCGCCGATGCGATGCATGCCCATGTCGACCGCGAGCTGACCCGCGCGCGGATCGCGGCGAGCGCGCCCGCGGCGAATTGTTCGCTGTCGCGCGTGGTCGAGCGGGTGCTCGCGGTGGTGCGGCGCACGCCCGAGGGCCAAAGGATCGCCTGGGCGGTGACGGTGCCGGAGGGAGTCTCGGCCAGGATCGACGCCGACGACCTGACGGAAGCCTTCGGCGCCCTGGCCGAAAACGCCGCCCGCCACGCCAAATCGCGGGTAGAGGTGACCGCGCAACGCGCCACCGACGGGATCGCCCTGATGATCGCCGACGACGGGCCGGGCATCCCGCCCGACCGGCTGGACGCGCTTCTGGCGCGGGGGGCACGGCTCGATCTCAGCGCGCCGGGCCACGGCCTTGGGCTCTCCATCGCTTCCGAGATCCTGGCCGCGGCGGGCGGCGGCCTGACCCTGCAAAACCGCAAGCCGGGCCCCGGGCTCGCCGCGATTCTCAGCCTGCCGGAAGCGGTTGTGGGACGCGTCTGAGCCTGTCAGGCTGGCGTCAGTATGACCGGATAAGAGTGCCAGCAGGCGTCCCGACGCGCCTGATCCCGACGATCCAAGCCGAGGGATCCGGCCCGCAGTTCCACTCCCAGGCCCGGAGCTGCGGGCCCCACCTGCCCGGCACGCGGGGTCAGATGGGGCATGCGGCCTTCGCCTTCAGCGACATGAAAACCGC
>JAKAJW010000363.1 GCA_021813645.1 Pseudomonadota bacterium
CTTTCGGCAGTGCCGGCACCATGGAGGGTTTGAAGATCGACAGGATCAGCACGTAGCCGATGTAGATCGCGGTCAGCACCAGGCCGGGCACCATCGCGCCCTTGTAAATATCGCCGACAGAGCGGCCGAGTTGGTCGGCCAGCACGATCAGCACGAGCGACGGCGGGATGATCTGCGCCAGCGTGCCGGACGCGGCGATGACGCCGGCGGCGACGCGCCGGTCATAGCCGTAGCGCAGCATGATCGGCAGCGAGATCAGACCCATGGCGATCACCGAGGCGGCAACGACGCCGGTGGTGGCCGCCAGCAGCGCGCCCACCACGATCACCGCATAGGCCAGTCCGCCACGAACCGGGCCGAACAGTTGTCCGATCGTTTCCAGCAGATCCTCGGCCATGCCGGAGCGTTCGAGCACGATCCCCATGAAGGTGAAGAACGGAATGGCGAGCAATGTCTCGTTCGACATCACCCCCCAGAAGCGTTCGGGCAGGGCGTAGAGCAGCGGCCAGTCGAGCGAGATCGTGCCATGCGAGTGCGGCGCAAGCAGCACACCGACCACAAAGAACAGCAGACCGTTCGCCGCCAGCGAGAAGGCGACCGGATAGCCAAGCAAAAGGAAGACCATGAGCGACAGGAACATGATCGGTGCCATGTTCTGCGCAATAATTTCCATCATCATTGCTTCATTCCCCCGGCCATCTCTTCGGCCTCGATCTCGGCCGAGGCATGCGAGGAGACAAACGGTGTCGGATCCTCCATATCGCCACGCATCACCGCGATCTTCTTGATGATTTCCGATACGCCCTGGAACGTGAGCAGCGCGAAGCCCAGGAGCAGGAAGAGCTTGGCCGGCCACAGGATGAGCCCGCCCGCATTGGTCGACATCTCGCCGCTCTGGTAGGACTGCCAGACCCAGGGGATGAAATACGCGTCCATCAACAGGACGAAGGGCATCAGGAAGAAGATGTGGCCCAAAAGGTCGATCCAGTGCTGCGTCCGCCGCTTCAGCGCGCCGTAGAGGATGTCGATCCGGATATGCTCGTTGTGGCGCAGCGTATTGGCCGAGGCCAGGAGGAACGCCGCCCCGAAGAGATACCATTGCAGCTCCAGCCAAGCGTTGGAGCTTTCGTTGAAGATCTTCCGCACCGTCGCGTTCACCGCGCTCACCAAGATGGCGACGAGGATCAGCCAGGCGACGGACTTGCCGATCGCCTCGGTCGTTGCGTCGATGGCGCGGGAGAGTTTTAGGAGGCCTCCCATAGGAAATCCCTTTCTGGCCGAGGGTTCGTGCGCGATCACGTATGTCTGACAAGCCGTGAGGCGTCAACCGCGCGGCGGCGGGCCGTCGCCTCCGGTCGCGCCTCGGGGGTGCTTGACAGAACCGGCGGCGGCGCCAGGATGCGTCCGCCGCCCAGGGTTCCCCGGTTGCCCCATGCTTCGAAGCCGTCCGTTGCCGCATCCGCGTTTCATCGCCTTCCTGGCGCTCTTCGCCAGCGTCGGCCTGGCCGCCGGAACCTTCCTGCCGGCGGTCCGACCCAGCGTCGCCCTGGTCGCCGGCTTCGACACCGGCGCCGCCGCCTTCATCCTGAGTGCGGTGCCGCTTTGGCGTGACCGGACGGAGCGCGTGAGCCATGTCAGGGCCGAGCGCGACGACGGCGGGCAGAAGCTTCTGTTGGTCATTCTGGTGGCCACCCTGGCCGTGGTCTTGGTGGCGCTCGGCATGGCGGTGCAGCATCAGAACGGACGCACGCCGGCCGACCTTGCGCTGGTGGTGGTGATGCTGACCCTGGCCTGGGTACTGGTGAACCTGGTCTACAGCTTTCACTATGCCCATCTGTTCTATGAGATCCGGCGCCACGGCGGGGCGGCAAAGGCCGACGGCGGGTTCGCCTTTC
The DNA here is from genome assembly GCA_021813645.1 of Pseudomonadota bacterium. Classification (GTDB taxonomy): domain Bacteria; phylum Pseudomonadota; class Alphaproteobacteria; order Rhodobacterales; family Rhodobacteraceae; genus Solirhodobacter. The sequence goes on from JAKAJW010000363.1 coordinate 1,896, forward strand.
CCGGCGGCCAGCCGCCGAGCTTCGCCGATTTCTGCTACTTCTCCTTCACCATCGGCATGACCTGCCAGGTGTCGGACGTGGCGATCACCGACCAGCGGATCCGCCGCGCCGCGCTGATCCACGGGCTGGTGTCGTTCTTCTTTAACCTGGGTGTCTTCGCCCTGACCGTGAACGTGCTCGCCGGCGTGCTCTAGAGCCGGTGCCGCATCGCACGCGCGGCCGCCGTCGCGGGGCGGTCAGTGCCGCTCGATCAGGTCCCAACGGTTGCCGAACGGGTCGCGCCAGACCGCCACGATGCCATAGGGCTCGCGCCGCGGTGGCTCTTCGAAATGGACGCCGGCGGCCAGCATCGCCTGGTGATCGCGGTCGAAATCGTCGGTATCGAGGAAGAAGCCGACCCGTCCGCCGGCCTGCCTGCCGATCACGGTGGCTTGCTCGGGCGTGGCAGCGCGGGCCAGCAGCAGGCGGCAGCCGCCGCCGGGCGGCTCCACCGTCACCCAGCGCTTGTCGCCCTGCGGGATGTCCTCGGTCAGCCGAAAGCCGAGGCGGTCGACATAGAAGGCGATGGCGGCGTCGTAATCGGGCACGACGAGCGCCACGGCGCTGATCTTCGCGGCGCTCATCGGGGTTAGCCGGCGGAATGCAGGCCGTCGGGCAGGCGGATGCGGGCGACCTGCTCGGCGATCGGATCGACCGAGAGCGGGTGCAACTCGGCCCCGTGCTGGGCGATGTCGCCGATCGGCTGCCACTGACCCTGCTTGTAGATCTCCAGCGCCGAGAACTTCGCCTTGTAGCCCATCTTTCGGCTGCCGGGCACCCAATAGCCGAGGTAGACATAGGGCAGACCGGCCTCGCGGGCGATGCGGATATGGTCGAGGATGATATAGGTTCCGAGCGAATCCGAGGACCGGTCGGGGTCGTAGAAGGAATAGACCATCGACAGACCGTCATCGAGCACGTCGGTGAGGCAGACGGCGGTGAGGTTGCGGCGTCGCGGCCGGCTGGCGTCGGGCAGCGAATATTCGATCACCCGCGAGCGCACCGGGGTCTCTTCGATCATCGCTGCGAATTCGAAGATGTCCATGTCGGCCATGCCGCCGTCGGCGTGGCGGCTGTCGAGGTAGCGGCGGAACAGCGCATACTGATCCTCGGTCGCCCAGGGGCTGGTGGCTTCGCGCTGTAGTTGAGCGTTGCGCTTCAAGGTCTTGGCCTGGCTGCGCGATGGCTGGAATTCGGCGACCCGGATCCGGGCCGAGAGGCAGGCCGAGCATTCCGCGCAGGAGGGCCGGTAGAGCACGTTCTGCGAGCGGCGGAAGCCCTGCTTGGACAGCATGTCGTTCAGCTTCTCCGCCCGCTCGCCCTGCAGCGCGGTGAACAGCTTCCGTTCCATCCGGCCCTCGAGATAGGGGCAGGGCTGCGGAGCCGTCACGTAGAACTGGGGCGCGATGGGAAGCGTGTGGCGCATCGGTCGGCGGAAAGGTGAGCGATCGCGCAAGGGTAGCAAGCCAACCTCGCGCCGCCAAGCACAGAGTTCGTCCTTCAGCCTCGCGCCATGCGGTTGATCGCCACGCTGCCCAGAACCAGATCGGACAGGCCCTGGCCGCGGGCCGTCGTCAGCATCAGCGCGATCGAGACGAGCTGCGGCAGCACGGTGGCGGCGCAGAGGGTATAGCCCAGAGTGTGGAAGAAGGCGGTGGCCGGGTCGAAGCGACCGCCGTCGAGCCGGCGGAACTCGATCGCGACGAAGCGCATGCCCCAGGTGGCCGAGCGGGTGGAGAGCGTGACCCAGCGGTAGAGGAAGTTCAGAACCAGAAAAAGCGCCGGCAAAAAGAACAATGCGATGAAGGCGGTAAACGGCACAGCTAAGGCGGTCAGCAGGGCAACCAGCAGGGTGTCGATTACCCAGGCGAGTGCCCGTTTCGGCGCCACGTCGCGGTAGAAGCCGGCCTGGAACTCGGGGTCGGGAAGCCGGGAGTAGGGATCGGCGGAATACATCGGCGGCTCACGGCGAAAGGGCGGCCCGAAGGCCGCCCGCACGGGGGGATGAGGGTCAGGACTGCGGCGGCGGCTCGGGCGGGGTTTCGCGGGCGGCGCGGGCGCGTTCGTCCATGAATGCATCGAATTCGGTCTTGTCCTTGGCGGCGCGCAGCCGCTCCAGAAAGGCCTCGAAGGCCCCCTGTTCGTCTTCCAGCCGCTTCAGCGTATCGGCCTTATAAGCGTCGAAGGCGCTGTTGCCCGAGGGGCGGAAGCCGTAGCGGAGGGTGTCGCCATAGGCCTTCCAATGCTCGCGATACTGGCGGCGCATCTCGTTGCGGTGCTGGCGCCATTCGGCGCGGCAAGGTCCGTTGAACATCCGTTTGCTCCAGATCATGTAGAAAAGAAGGGCGAGGCCTACCGGCCAGAAAAGGATGAAGCCGAGGATCATGGCCGCTATCCACGCGGGGCGGCCGCGTTCGTCGAGCCAGTCCTGGGCCTGGGCGGGCCAAGCGGTGATGGCGGTCATGGCGAACTCCTGTGCGAGACCATGTGAAGCGTTTTCACATCCCCAAGATCGGCATCGTCCGAGCAGCCGTCAAGAGCGATGTGAACGATTTTCACATCGGGCTTCGGCCGCAGTTCGGAGAAGGTCTGAGCTCCGCCCGGCAAGGCTTTGAGACGGCGTGTAAAAACCGATACCGATTTTACACCGATTTTGCACCGATTTCGCACCGACATGAGGTCGGTAACGGCGGGATCGCGCCGGGTTTTCGCGGCCGTCGTTTCGGTGGCGGGCTCAGGCGGTGAAGTCGGCCAGCGTCGCGCCGGTGACGCGATGCAGCGCGGCGGGGGCGATGGCGAAGATGTGCCGCGGCGTGCCGGCGGCGGCCCAGACCGTCTCGAAGGCCATCAGCCGGGGGTCGAGGAAGGCGGTGACCGGGGCGATGTGGCCCACCGGCGAGACCCCGCCGATGGCGAAGCCGGTCTCGGCGCGGACCAGATCGGCGTCGGCCCGGCCGAGCGGCTCGCCGACCAGCGCCGAGGCCTTTTCGGCGCTGACCTGGTTGCCGCCGGCGGTCAAAAAGAGCCGGACATGGCCCGAGCTCTCGCCGCGGAAGATAATCGACTTCACGATCTGATCGAGCGCGCAGCCGGCGACGGCGGCGGCCTGGGCGGCGGTGCGGGTGTCTTCCTCGGTGGCGAGGATGTCGACAGTGAGGCCGGCGGCCTCCAGGGCCGCCTTCACGCGGTTCAGGCTCTTGCTCATCGTGGTCCCCTTCCGCCGGCATCCTGACCGCGCCGGCCGCCGGTCGCAAGCCCCGTTGACCCGGCCGGGAGCCCGGCCCATCCTCGCCGCATGCGCTTCTTTGCCGACCGCCTGACCCGTGCGCCCATTCCCTATGACCCTGCCGCCGGCGCCGAGGCCGCGGCGGGCTTTGCCGACCTGCCGGGCGAGGTGCGCGCGCTGCTGGCCGGCGCGGCCGGCTGTTCGCCCTATCTCAAGGGGCTGATGGCGCGCGAGGCCGACTGGCTGCGC
>JAKAJW010000424.1 GCA_021813645.1 Pseudomonadota bacterium
AGGCGGCCGCCTGGGCGGCCTGGGCGGCCACGCCGTAGCCGCTCGCCGCGGCGAGATCGCCGGTGCCGCTCCAGACCGTGTCGCTGATCAGCCAGGTCACCGGATCGGGCGCCATCAGCAGCGCGCTGACCTGCTCGAGCGGGCCACCCTTGGCCAGGGCGTCGCGATGCTGCCCATAGGCCTGCGGCCCCAACTCCAGCATCAGGCCGGCCTTCATCAGGATCAGCGTCAGCGACAACAGCGCCACCATCCGCAGCGCCAGGCCGAACCGCCCGTGCGAGCGCTCCGCCGCGGCCCGCTTCGGCCGCGCCGGCGCCTCGACGGCACCGTTGAGCGCGTCGCGCAGCCGCATCGTCTCGATGCGCTGCATGCGGTCGGCGATGTCCTGGCGGCTCTCCAGCTGCACGATTCGATCCTCCACGGTCGCGGGCGTACGATCCGCGCGAACCACGGCAAATCCGAGGAAAAACCAAGGCGAATTTTAGACCAATTGTGGCGACTTCCGGAGCGTCAGCGCGCTCCACTCGCCGATATCCTCGCGCGTCTCCAGCGCGAAGCCCTGCGCCACATAGGCCGCCAGCACCGCCTCGGCCTGGGTCACCAGCAGGCCCGAGAGCACCGCGCGGCCGCCCGGCGCGACATGCGCCGCCATCGCCGGGGCCAGCTCGATCAGCGGCCCCATCAGGATATTGGCGAAGACCAGGTCGAACGGCGCCGCCGCTTCGATCTCGGGATGCGCGAAGCCGGCCGCCTCCAGGCAGACCACCCGGCCGGCCAGCCCGTTCGCCGCCACATTGGCCTCCGCCACCTCGACCGCCACCGCATCGATGTCCGAGGCGATCATGGTGCCCGGCCAGACTGAGGCCGCCGCCATGGCCAGCACCGCCGTGCCGCAGCCGATATCGGCCACCCGGCCCGGCGCGACCCCGGCACCCGCCAGCCGCTCGACCGCCCGCAGGCAGCCCAGCGTGGTGGCGTGATGCCCGGTGCCGAAGGCCATCGAGGCCTCGATCAGCAGCGCCACCCGCCCTTCCGGCACCTTGTCGGCGTCGTGGCTGCCGTAGACGAAGAACCGCCCGGCCTCCACCGGCACCAATTCGCGCCGCACCTTGGCCACCCAATCGATCTCCGGCAGCTCCGACACCGCGAAGGGCCGCGCCCCAAAGGCCGCCGCCAGCAGCGCCAGCGCCACCGCGTCGGGCGGCTCGGTGAAATAGCCGGCCACCTCCCAGAGGTCGGAGCCGTCCTCCACCTCGAAGGTGCCGATACCCTCCGGCGCCGGCTCCAGCGCCTCGACGGCTTCGGCGAGCGCCTCGGCCGCCGCGCGGCCGGGCAAGGTGGTCAGGGCGGAATAGCTCGGCATCGTCCCTCCGGGTCTGGCGCCCCCGCCTAAGCCGCGCCGGCCTCCCGGTCAAGCCAGGCGCACAACTCCTCGACCAGCGCCGCCACCGGCCGGGCCGATTCCAGCCGCAGCAACGGGCAGGGAAACTCTGCCGCCCAAGCCTCGTGGCGCGCCCGCGAGCGCTGGCCGAAGCCCGGGTCGTCATAGCTCGCCGCCCAGTCGATGAAGGCGCGATGCACCGCCGCCATGTCGCCGCCCGGTCCGATCCGCGCGCCGTAGCGCCGCCGCTCGCGCGCTTTCAGCCGGGCCAGCCGCTGCGCCCCGGGCAGGGTCAGGAACACCGCATGGCTCAGCCGCGGCAGCACCGCCGCGCCCCAATCGACCAGCGAGCCCGACAGCACCCAGTCGGAGCGCGGCAGGAACAGCGCCTGCATCAGCGCCAGCCGCTCCGGCTCGGGCCGCCGCTCCTGGAACGGCGGGTCGCTCGGCCGCCAGAAGAAGTCGTCACTGTCGAAATGCTGGCTGTCGCGCGCCGAGGCCAGCGCCCGGCCCAGCGTCGAACTGCCCGCACCGCTGCCACCGAAGATCAAGATCCGCATGGCGCCCCCCAGGCTCCCCCCTAGGGCTAGGGCGAAATCCTGCGTCAGGCAAGATGCTGCGCCGCCGCATCCGATGCCGCTGGCGCAAAAGAGCGGGGATGATTCGCGCCCTGCGACGAAGCTGCCCCTTGCCAGGCCCCGCAGTGGCGCCGCGGCGCCTTCGGTTTCTCCCGCGAAAACCGGCATTTGGCGCAAAACGCGGCGTTTTTTCGGGCAGGTCACAAGGAACTTGCCGATTCGCTCGGCATGTAGCTCTATAATGACAAAACGGAGAAGACCGGAAGTTTCGCCTCCCCTGTTCCCGCCGCGTCGCATCGCCGGGGCGGCAGGGGGCGCCGGCAAGGCTCCGACGCCGCGGCCGATCGTCACAGAACGATCGCAAGCAAGGGCCCTGCGTCGCGATCGCCCCGGCCGGCAGGCCACCCCGCCCCGCGGCGGACGGCAGGCACGCGTCCGGTTCGGCGTCGGCGGGCCTGGCACGCTGCCCAGGCCCCAAGCGGGAGGGGAGCCCGAATGGACGCATTGGACGAGATCGAGGCCACGGTTCCGGCGCTGCGCCGCTATGCCCATGCGCTGATCCAGGACCGCGAGGCGGCCGAACGGCTGGTGCAGGATTGCGTCACCCGCGCGCTCGCCCGCCGCGAAGAGGGCCGCGGCAAGGGCTCGATGAAGGCCTGGATGTTCTGCATCCTGATGAACCGCTACCGCCAGCAACTGCGCCGCGGCGGCCCGCAGCTCGCCATCGTGCGCGAGCCGCTCGCCGCCACCCCGGGCGCGGCCGAGGACCATCTGGTGCTGCCCGAGGTCCATGCCGCCATCGGCCGGCTGCCGCCGGATCAGCGCGCCGTGCTGCTGCTGGTCGCGCTCGAGGGCATCTCGATCGAGGAGGCGGCGCGGCTGCTCTGCCTGCCGCGCGCGACCGCGCTGAACCGGCTCGCCCGCGCCCGCCGGGCGCTCTGCAACCTGACCGGACGGGAGGATCGGCCACGGAGACTGGCGTGATGACCCCGAAGCCGGAAGACCGCCCGCAGGCCGATCGGGCCGAGCCGATCCCCGAGGAAAGCCTGCTCGCCTGGCACAGCGACGCGCTGACCGAGGCCGAGCGCCGCGCCCTGGCCGAGCGGATCGACGGCGACGCCGGCGCCCGCGCCACGCTCAGCCAATGGCGCCACCAGGACGCCGCGATCGCCTCGCTCTACACCCCCCTCGGCGACGAGCCGCTGCCGGGCAACCTGCGCGAGATCTTCGACGAGGCCCGCATCGCCCCCGCCCCGGCCCGCCGCAGCCTGCTGCGCCCGACGCCCTCCGGCCTCTTGCTGGTCGCGCTGGTGCTGATCTTCGGCCTCGGGCTCGGCTGGGCCGCGCATGAGGCGCTGCGCCCGGCCGCCCCCGGCCTGGCCGCCGAGGCCGCCCGCGCCTACGAGACCTATGTCGTCGACACCGCCCATCCGGTCGAGCTCGCCGCCACCGACACCCGGCTGACCGCCTGGGTCGCCGGCCGGATCGGCCATGTCCTGCCGCCGCCTGACTTCACCAGCGCCGGCTTCGCCCTGATGGGCGGCCGCGTGCTGCCCTCGGCCCATGGCCCGGCCGCGCTCTACATGTATCAGGACGCCGCCGGCCAGCGCGCCGCGCTCTATGTCGTCGCCCGCCAGGGCGGCGCCCGGACCGCGCCGCGGTTCTTCGCCGACGGCCGCACCCGCGGCCTCTGGTGGGTCGACCGCGACCTCGGCTTCGCCGTCACCGGCGGCCTGCCTCGCCCGCTGCTCGAACGCATCGCCACCCTGGCCTACGACCAGCTGCTCTGACCGCCGCCTACAGGAAGCTCTGCGGATCGATGTCGATCGCCATCCGCAGGTCGTTCGGCGGCTTCATCTGGCCCACCCAGCGGGCGATCGCCGCCTGCAGCGGCACGCCCTTCTCGGCCTTCACCAAGAGCCGCACCCGGTGCCGGCCGCGGATCCGCGCGATCGGCGCCGCCGCCGGGCCGAACAGCTGCGCCCCCACCGCGCGCAGCGGCGCATCCGCCCGCGCCAGCGCCGCGCCGAAGTCGAACACCGTCTGCACATCGGGCGCCGACAGCACGATCCCCGCCATCCGGCCATAGGGCGGCATCCCCGCCGCCCGCCGCTCGGCCGCCTCGGCGCGCAGGAACCCCTCCTCGTCGCCGGCCAGGATCGCCCGGATCACCGGATGTTCCGGCTGGCAGGTCTGCAGCAGCGCCAGCCCCGGCCGCTCCGCCCGGCCGGCGCGGCCCGCCACCTGCCGCATGGTCTGAAAGGTCCGCTCCGCCGCGCGCAGGTCCGAGCCCTGCAGCCCAAGATCGGCATCGATCACCCCGACCAGGGTCAGCCGCGGAAAGTTGTGCCCCTTGGCCACCAGCTGGGTGCCGATGATGATATCCGCCGCGCCGCCCGCGATCGCCTCGATCTGCTCGCGCAGCGCCCGCGCGGTGCCGAACAGGTCCGAGGACAGCACCGCCACCCGCGCCTCGGGCCAGAGCCGCGCCACCTCCTCGGCCAGCCGCTCCACCCCCGGTCCCACCGCGGCGAGCTTGCCCGCCACCCCGCAGGCCGGGCAGGCCTCCGGCATCGGCTTGGTCTCGCCGCACTGATGGCAGACCAGCCGCTTCAGGAACCGATGCTCGACCATCCGCGCGTCGCAGTGATCGCAGCCGATCTGATGGCCGCAGGCCCGGCAGACCGTCACCGGCGCATAGCCACGGCGGTTGAGAAACAGCAGCGCCTGCTCCCCCGCCTGCAATCGGGCCGCCACCGCCCGCTGCAGCTTGGGCGAGATCCAGGCGTCGCCGGCCAGGCTTTCCGCGCGCATGTCGATCGCCCGCATCTCGGGCAGTTCCGCCGGGCCGAACCGCGCCGGCAGGTCGAGCCGGGCGTATTTGCCCGCCTCGGCATTGGCCCAGCTTTCCAGGCTCGGCGTCGCCGAGGCCAGCACCACCTGCGCGCCGACCAGCGAGGCGCGCAGCACCGCCATGTCGCGCGCATTGTAAAGCACCCCGTCCTCCTGCTTGTAGGAGGTGTCGTGCTCTTCATCGACGACGATCAGCCCCAGCTCGCGGAACGGCAGGAACAGCGCCGAGCGGGCGCCGACCACCAGCCCCGCGCCGCCCTCCCCCACCATCCGCCAGAGCCGGCGGCGTTCGGTCACCGTGATGCCGGAATGCCATTCCGCCGCCTTGGCCCCGAACCGGTCCTCCACCCGCGCCAGGAACCCTGCCGTCAGCGCGATCTCGGGCAACAGCACCAACGCCTGGCGCCCCTGCCGCAGGCATTCCGCCACCGCCTCCAGATAGACCTCGGTCTTGCCCGAGCCGGTGACCCCCTTCAGCAGCGTCGTGCCGTAATCGCCCGAGGCCACCCCGGCCCTCAGCGCCGCCGCCGCCTTCGCCTGATCGGGCGACAGTTCTGCGCCAGG
>JAKAJW010000118.1 GCA_021813645.1 Pseudomonadota bacterium
CACCCCCGCGTCGATCACGAACGATGCCGTGCCGGAGCCGAGAAACCCCAGCATATGGGCCAGTCTCCCATGCCGCGCCTCACCCATCGACGCCCTCCGCCAGCCAGTCGATCGGCGCGCCGGCCGGCCGCAGCGGCGGCCGCCAAAGCCGGCTGGGCAGATCCGGCGCCGCCTGCAGATAGGCCAGTTCCTGTGGCCGCCGTTCGGCGATCGGATCCGCCGGATCGCGCCCCTCGCCGGGGTGGCACATCACCATCGGCCGCCCTCCGGGGCGGCGCAAAAAACTTTCGAACTCAAGCGCATACGGCGTCTTGCCAAAATCCGAGAAGCCGGCGAAGCCGCGGTTGCGCACGAGACCCGCCCGGCGCAGCCGCGGTCCCAGCCCCGCCGCGAGCCCGGCCACCAGGGCCGCCTTCCCGGCCGACCGGCGCGCCAGGATCGCGCCGGCACGGTCGCGCGGATCGCGCAGCAAAATCGGCCGGTCTCCGTAGCGGCGGGCGATTTCCCGCAGCACCGCCTCCAGAATGCCGGGAAGCACATGCACATGCTGATGCCCGTCGACATGATCGGGTGGCGCCCCAAAGCCGGCCTCGAAGGCCTTGAACTGGCGCGCGATTTCCGCCGCAAGCTCGGCCGCCAGGGCGCCCCGCCTCAGCCGGCCGGTCAGCGCCAGCCGCAGAACCCGGCCGAGCGGCGGCAGCCGCCCGTCCGGCGCCAGCCCCGGCATGGCGCCAAGCGGGGCACCATGAGTCAGGGTCAGATGCAGGCCGACCGCCAGCCGGCCGGACACGGGCCGCAGCGCCGCCGCCTCGGCCGGCCAGTCCGGCGCATTGCTCATCGCGCTGGTCGCCGAAAGCCGCCCCGCCGCCGCCAGCGCCCGGATCCCGGCGCTGATCCCCGGCGCCTGGGCATAGTCATCGGCGCAGAGGATGATCCGTGGCTCAGCCATCGGCCGCATTCGCCGTCGGCGCCCCGATCTCCTCGGCCACGATGTAAAGCGGGCGATGCTTCACCTCATCGAAGATCCGACCGATGTATTCGCCGATCACCCCAAGCGACAGAAGCTGCACGCCGGAGAAGAACATGATCGACACGATGATCGACGGAAAGCCCGGCACGCTGCTGGAAACGAACAGGGTCTTCAGGAAGAAGTACAGCGCATAGAGCAGCGCGCCGAGCGAGATCAGCCCGCCCACCACCGTCCAGACCCGCAGCGGCAGGGTGGAGAAGGCGGCGATGCCGTCCAGCGCGAAGCGCAGCAGCTTGCGGAAGTTGAACTTGGTCACGCCATGCAGCCGCGCCGGCGCATCGAAGGGCACCACCGCCGCGTTGAAGCCGATCCAGGCGAACAGGCCCTTGGTGAATCGCGTCCGCTCGTCGAGCTGGTTCATCGCCGCCACCGCCGTGCGGTCGAGCAGCACGAAATCCACGATGCCGCGCGGCAGCCGCCCGCCGGCCAGCACGCCGAAGGTGGCATGGAAGGCGTCCGAGGCACGCCGCCGCATCCCGGTCTCGGCCTGCCAGTTGCCGCGCTGCCCGAAGACGATCTTCGCCCCTTGCCGCCAGCGCGCCACGAACTCGCCGATCGCCGCCGGCGGGTGCTGCAGATCGCCGTCCATCAGAATCACCGCGTCGCCCTTGGCGAAGCGCAGCCCCGCCGCCATGGCCTGCTCCTTGCCGAAGTTGCGGCTGAACGAGATCGCGCGCACCCTGGACTCGCGCGCGGCCGCCGCACGGATCTGCGCCAGCGTGCCATCGGTCGAACCGTCGTCGACGAAAAGCACCGTCCAGTCGAGGTCGAGCCCCTCCAGCACCGGCACCAGCGCCGCCATCAAGGGGTCGATCATCCGCTCTTCGTTGAGGACGGGAACGATGACGCAAAGGCTCTGGCCGGGCATTTCGCCTCCCTTAGGCGCGCGCGCGGCCCCTGTGCCGCCCGTCGCGCGCCGGGGCAATTAGCACATGCTTGGCGCAAAGCGAAGCCGCTGCTGGAACGCAAAGAAATGTTTTGCAGCCCGCGGCAAAGGATGATCCTTTGCGCCGCGCCGCCCCAAGGCCCGTTCGGCAGGAGACAGGATTGCGCAGCCTCAGGACCACTCTCACCACCACACTCTGGTTCATCGCGCTCCAGACCTTGGCCTGGTATCTGATGATCCTGGTGGCCAAGCCCTATCTCGACAATTACGGCGATATGGTCGAGGTCTTTGCCTGGTCGCAGCACCTGCTGATGGGCTCGGACAAGCATCCCCAGTTCCTGCCCTGGATCGCGCATTTCTGGTTCCTGGCCCTGCCCCGCACGGTGGCGAGCTTCTATGGCCTGGCGGCGCTCAATCTCGGCGCCAGCCTGCTCGGCATCTACGCCCTCGGCCGGGCCTTCGGTCTGCCCAAGCGGCGCGTGCTGGCCGCGGTGGCGCTCGAGGCGTTGGCCTTTCCCTATCTGACCCTGCCCGACAAGCTGAACATGAACGCGATCTGCCTATCGACTTGGCCCTGGGTCGCCTGGGCCTTCACGCGCGCGCTGCGCGACGAGCGAACGCAGGCGCGCTGGCTCTATGGCGCCTTGTTCGGCGTGCTGGCGGCGGTCGCGATGATGTCCAAGTATTACTCGGCGCTGCTGCTGGCCTCGCTGCTGCTGGCTTCGCTACTGCCGGGCAATCGCAGTTGCTGGCGCGGCCTCGCACCCTGGCTGGGGCTTGCGACCTTCGCGATCACGCTGGCCCCGCATCTGGTCTGGCAGACCCACCACCATTGGGAAACGCTGTTCTACGCCGACGATCAGGGCCACGGCTTCGATCTGCATTATTTCCTCTCCTTCGCCCTCTTGCCGATCTATTACTGGATCATTCCCTGGCCGCTGGGGCTCGCCCTGTTCTATCGCGGCCCGTTCCATCGCCGCTTCCTGCGCAGCCTGCGCTGGCAGGGCCCGGGCGACCTGCTATGGGTGTTCAGCTTCGGACCCTATCTGCTGTCGCTCTTCGCTGGGCTGATCGGCTTCGTCCATCTCTCGGAACCCTGGGGCATCCCAATCGGCTTCGCCTTCACACTGCTCTGGCTGCGCAATGCCGATGCCGGCGCGGCGACGCGCGAGACACAGCTGCTGGGCGCCTTTCGATTTCTCTGGCCGGCGATGGTGCTTCTCGGCGCCGTTTTCGCCATCGGCGCCGGCCGCAGCGGATCCGAGGCGCTCTACTATCCCGAACAGGCGGCCGCCCGGCAGATTGACGCCGAATGGCAACGCCTCGCCCCCGGCGAGCGCCTAGCCTGGGCGGCCTGGCACAACGATGGCGCACGGATCGCCTATTTCTCCGATCTGCCCTACCGGGTGGAGGCGCTGCCGGCGATGCCGGACCAACTGCCCGACTACTATCCGCCGCGTCCGGACTGGCAGAAGGAGGGCGGCGTGGTGTTCTGTCCGCTCGGCCCCGGCACCGATACCGCGGCCGAGACCGACTGCACCCGCTTCGCCGAAGCCTGGTCGGCCGCGCACGGCAATGCGCTGACGCCCTACCGGTTCGCGCTGGCCCGGCACGGGCTCTACTTCCCGCTCGACCGGCCCTATGCCTTCGCCGCCTTCTTCTACCGGCCGCAGTGATCCGCCGCCCCGCGCGGTTCCCGGGGCGCTCCCGCGCCCCGGCATGCGGGGCTCAGAGCAACCCGCGCCCGGCGAGGTTGCGCATCAGCGCGCCGGCGCCGAACCGCCATTCCGGCACCTCGGTCGACAGCCGCACCGTGTTCTCCAGCGTGCCGAGCGCCGGGCAGGCGATCCGCACCCGGTCGCCGAGGTGATGGGTGAAGCCCTGCCCCACCCCGTCGCGGTCCTGGATCGGCGCGAAGGCGGTGCCGAGATAGAGCATCGTCCCGTCTGGATACTGGTGGTGCCGCCCGAGCGTCTGCGCCACCAGATCCGCCGGGTCGCGGCTGATCTCCGCCATCGAAGACTTGCCGTCGAGCCGGAACCCGTCCGTGCCTTCGACCGTCAGCGTCAGTTCCAGCCTTCGGGCGTCGTCCAGGCCGAAGCTCGCGTCGAACAACCGCACCAAGGGGCCGATCGCCGCAGACGCGGTATTGTCCTTCGCCTTGCCGAGCAACAGCGCCGAACGGCCCTCGACATCGCGCAGATTCACATCGTTGCCGAGCGTGGCGCCGACGATCCGCCCGCGGCTCGAGACTGCCAGGACAAGCTCCGGCTCGGGGTTGTTCCAGCGGCTGATCGGATGCAGCCCGATGCTGGCGCCGTAGCCCACCGCGCTCATCGGTTGCGCCTTGGTGAAGACCTCGGCATCCGGGCCAATGCCGACTTCCAGATACTGTGACCAGAGCCCTTCGGCCTGCAGCAGCCGTTTCACCTCGGCCGCCTGGGCCGAGCCCGGCACCAGATCGCGCAGACTCGCGCCGATCACCCCTGCGACCCGCGCCCGGATCTCTTCCGCCCGCGCCGGATCGCCCGCGGCACGCTCTTCGATCACCCGCTCGACCATGGAGCGGGCGAAAGTCACGCCGCAGGCCTTCAGCGCCTGCAAGTCGGCCGGCGCCAGCAGTTGCAAGGCCTCGCCCGCCGGCTCCACCGAGGCGGCAGCGATCTCGGCCAGCGGCCCGATGTCTTCCCCTGCGATACCGGCCACGAAGCCCGGCACGTCCTCCTGTTCGAACAGCACCGCAAGCGTCGGCGCCGCCTTGGTGGTGATGTCGAAGAGCCGCCCGGCCCTGAGCGCGACGACGGCCGGGCCGATCCCTGGCCGCCAGACCCGCCCGACGAATGTTCCCGAAGACGGCATCTCCAGCATCTGTCCCTCCCTCTGCCCTCGGCGGGCAGTTCGCACCGGAGCGGCGCGGAAGACAAGTTGGAAAATGACCAGCGATGCCGTCGGCCCGCCGCGGCTTCGATCAGCCGACGCGTGGCAGCGGCGTCACCCGCAGCTGCATCCCGCCGCGCGGCCAAAGCGTGACCCGCGCCAGCGGTTCCGGCGGCGGCCCGCCGGGCCACTCGAACCGGGCGCCACGCAACAGCGTGGCCAGCATCGCCACGCCCTCGACGCGCGAGAAGGTGGCGCCGATGCAGATCCGCGGCCCGAAGCCGAAGGGTAGATACTGGGTCCGCCGGATCGACTCGCGCGCACCCGGGGCGAACCGTTCCGGGCGGAACTTCTCCGGCTCGCTCCAAAGCTTGCGGTGCCGATGGATCGCCCAGATCGGTATGAAAATGACCGACCCGGCATTCAGCCGGACCCCGCCCAGATCGCAATCCTCCGTCGCGTAGCGCGTCAGCACCGGCGCCGGAGCGTAAAGGCGCATCGCCTCCTCGAACACCTGCCG
>JAKAJW010000213.1 GCA_021813645.1 Pseudomonadota bacterium
GCCTTGTGCTGCTTGGCTGCGGGAAGATGGGGTCGGCCTTGCTGGCCGGCTGGCTCGGCCAGGGCCTGGCGCCGGCGGCGGTGACGGTGATCGAGCCGCGGCCCTCGGACTGGCTGCAGGGCCTGGCGGCGCATGGGCTGCGGCTCAACGCGCCGCTGCCGGCGGCGCCGGCCATCGTGCTCGTCGCGGTGAAACCGCAGATGATGGCCGAGGCGCTGCCGCGGCTCGCCGCGCTCGGCGGCGGCGGCACGCTCTTCCTGTCGATCGCCGCCGGCACCGGGCTCGCCTATTTCGAAAAGACGCTCGGCCCGGCCACGCCGCTGGTGCGGGCGATGCCGAACACGCCGGCCGCCATCGGCCGCGGCATCACCGCGATCTGCGGCAACGCTGCCGCCAATGCCGCCGATCTCGACCTGGCCGAGACGCTGCTCCGCGCGGTGGGCGATGTGGTGCGGCTCACCGACGAGGCCCAGATCGACGCGGTCACCGCGGTCTCCGGCTCCGGCCCGGCCTATGTCTTCCACCTGATCGAGACGCTGGCCGCCGCCGGCGCCGCCGAGGGCCTGCCGGCCGCGCTGGCGATGCGGCTGGCCAAGGCCACCGTGGCCGGCGCCGGCCAACTCGCCATCGAGGCGGCCGAGGAACCCGCGCAGCTGCGCGTCAACGTCACCTCGCCCGGCGGCACCACCGCCGCCGCCCTCGCCGTGTTGATGGACGAGGCGACCGGCTTCCCAGCGCTGCTGCGGCGCGCCGTCCATGCCGCCGCCGAGCGCGGACGGGAGCTCGGCAAATGACCATCGGCTTCGACGACTTCCTGAAGGTCGATATCCGCGTCGGCCGCATCCAGCGGGCGGAGCCCTTCCCCGAGGCGCGCAAGCCCGCGATCAAGCTCTGGGTCGATTTCGGCCCCGAGATCGGCGAGAAGAAAAGCTCGGCCCAGATCACTAAGCACTACACGCCGGAGGCGCTGATCGGCCGGCAGGTGCTGGCGGTGGTGAATTTCCCGCCGCGGCAGATCGGCAAGTTCATGTCCGAGGTGCTGGTGCTCGGGGTGCCCGATGCGACGGGCGAGGTGGTGTTGATCGGGCCGGGCCAGGACGTGCCGCTCGGCGGGAGGCTTTACTGATGAAACTTTTGATCACCCGGCGGATGCCGGAGGCGGTGGAACAGGCGGCGCGGGCCCGCTTCGAGGTGACCAGCCGCGCGGCCGGCACCCCGCTGACCCGGCCCGAGCTCGAGGCGGCGCTGCGCGACTACGACCTGGTGCTGCCCACTCTTGGCGACCGCTTCAGCGCCGAGGTCTTCGCCGCGGTGCCCGCGCCGCGCTGCCGGCTGCTGGCCAATTTCGGCGTCGGCTACAACCATATCGACGTGGCGGCGGCCAAGGCGGCGGGGGTCGCGGTCACCAACACCCCGGGCGCGGTGACCGATGCCACCGCCGACATCGCCCTCACGCTGCTCCTGATGGTCGCCCGCCGCGCCGGCGAGGGCGAGCGGCTGGTGCGCTCGGGCCAATGGGCCGGCTGGCTGCCGATGCAGATGCTCGGCACCCATGTCACCGGCAAGCGGCTCGGTGTGATCGGCATGGGCCGGATCGGCAAGGCGATCGCGCGCCGGGCCCATCTCGGCTTCGGGATGGAGGTGGTGTTCTACAACCGCTCGCCGGTCGCCGACCCAGGCATTCCGGCGCGGCAATGCGCCACCCTGGCCGAGGCGATGGCGGCGGATTTCGTGGTGGTCGCCGTGCCCGGTGGCGCCGCGACGCATCACCTGATCGACGCCGCCGCGCTCGCCGCCATGCGGCCCGCGGGCTTCCTCATCAACATCTCGCGCGGCGACGTGGTGGCGGAGGCGGCGCTGATCGAGGCGCTGCAAGCCGGCCGGATCGCCGGCGCGGGGCTCGATGTCTACGAGTTCGAACCCCAGGTTCCCGAGGCGCTCCGCGCGCTGGAAAACGTGGTGCTCCTGCCGCATCTCGGCACTGCCGCACTCGAAGTGCGCAGCGCCATGGGCATGATGGCGGTGGAAAACCTCATCGCCTGCGCCGAGGGCCGGCCACTACCGAACGCGGTCTGAACCGGCCGCGAGTCCGGCCCCACCGGCCCGCCTCGCCAATGTCTCCGGCGGGCCAGCCCTGGGCCGATCTCTCCACCCCCAAGAAACGGAACGACCTTGCCATGACCGTCAATCGCCGCATCGTCCTGTCCAGCGACCACGCCGCCATTCCGCTCCGTAGGGCCATCGCCGATCACATCGCGGCGCGGGGCTGGGAGGTGGTCGACATCGGGCCGACGACCCCGGAAAGCACCCCCTACCCCAAGCACGGCGAAGCGGCGGCCCGGCGCGTCGCCTCCGGCGATTGCGAGCTCGGCATCGTCCTCTGCGGCACCGGCCAGGGCATCATGATGGCGGCGAACAAGGTGGACGGAATCCGCTGCGGCGTCTGCGCCGACACCTTCTCTGCCCGGATGATCCGGCTGCACAACGACGCCAACATGCTGGCGCTCGGCGCCCGGGTGCTGGGCGAAGGGCTGGCGCTGGAGATCGTCGAGGCGTTCCTGACCACCGGCTTCGAGGGCGGGCGGCATGCGGCGCGGGTGGAGATGATCGCGGCGATCGAGGCCGAGCGTCATCCCAAGCCCCGGCCCGAGGCCTAGGCACCGTCGGCCGCCCCGCCACCCGGCAACAAGGAACGGTGCCGGGGCAATAAAAAAGGCCCCGCCAAGCGGGGCCTTTTCATTCGAGTGCCATGGAACTCAGGCGGCGGCCTGGGCCTTGGCGATGTCCTTCTTGATCTTCAGCGCCTTGGCCGAAAGCTCTTCGTCCTTCGCCTTGGCAAGGAAAGCGTCGAGCCCGCCGCGGTGGTCCACCGTGCGCAGCGCGGCGGCCGAGATCCGCAGCTTGAACGACTGGCCGAGCGTCTCCGACATCAGCGTGACATCGTTCAGGTTCGGCAAGAACCGACGCCGGGTCTTGTTGTTGGCGTGGCTGATGTTGTTGCCCGTGGCCGGGCCCTTACCGCTCAGTTCGCAGACGCGCGACATTGCCGTTATCCTTGTCTTTGCCCCGCGGGGGCGCATTCTTCATAAACGCAATGGGCGCCGCGAGGGGCGGCGCACCGAAATCCACCGCGGCCGTTTAGGGGGATTCCGCGTCCGCGTCAAGCACCTCGCGCCGTGGCCTCGCCCGCCGACGGCCCCCCTTTTCCCTCCGCCGGCTTCGTCCTAACCTGCCGCGGAAGCGCAGCGGAGGCTCCATGGAACCCAAGACCGGCGAACGCAGAATCGGCATCATCGGCGGCTCCGGCCTCTATGATATCCCCGGCCTCGAAGAGGCAAGCTGGCAGACCGTCGCGACGCCCTGGGGGCCGCCGTCCGACGCGATCCTCACCGGCCGGCTCGGCGGCGTCGCCATGGCCTTCCTGCCGCGCCACGGCCGCGGCCATGTGCTTTCTCCCTCCACCGTGCCCTACCGCGCCAATATCGACGCGCTGAAGCGGCTCGGCGTCACCGATGTGGTCTCGGTCTCCGCCTGCGGCAGCTTCCGCGAAGAGATGGCGCCAGGCGATTTCGTCATCGTCGACCAGTTCATCGACCGCACCTTCGCGCGTGAGAAGAGCTTCTTCGGGCCGGGCTGCGTCGCCCATGTCAGCCTCGCCCACCCGACCTGCGCGCGCCTGTCGGCCACCTGCCTGTCCGCCGCCATCGACGCCGGCATCACCGTGCATGACGGCGGCACCTATCTGGCGATGGAAGGCCCGCAATTCTCCACCCTGGCCGAAAGCCGGCTCTACCGCGAGCAATGGGGCGCCGATGTGATCGGCATGACCAACATGCCCGAGGCCAAGCTCGCCCGCGAGGCCGAGCTGTGCTACGCCTCGGTCGCCATGGTGACCGATTACGACTGCTGGCACCCCGACCACGATGCGGTCGACGTCGCCCAGGTGATCGCCACGCTGACCGGCAATGCCGAGAAGGCCCGCGCGTTGGTCGCCGGCCTCGCGCCCCGGCTCGGCGCCAGCCGCGCGGCCTGCCCGCACGGCTGCGACCATGCGCTCGACTATGCGATCATCACCGCCCCCCCGGCGCGCGATCCGGCGCTGCTCGCCAAGCTCGACGCCGTGGCCGGTCGCGTGCTCGGCTGACGCCGGGCGCGCCCTCCCTGCGACATCGTATCCGCCTCGCGCGGCCGCCGCTGGCCCTTGATACATGCCGTTTTGAACATATATCTGGAGCAGTAACGAGTTCGTGATTTAAGACCTTAAGTAAAGGAGGTTTCAATGAAATTCTCCATCTCTAGATCGACGGCATTGGTGTCTATGGTGGCTGTGATCGCGGCCACGAGTCTGGTCCTGACGCCCAATTGGACCCCTGTGACCGGCACCTATAGCGGCGCGGCCTGGGCCGACGAAAGCGGCGGCCAGGACAGCGGCAAGGGCCATCAGGAAGGCCAGGGCAAGGGTGGCCAAGGCGCGCAAAGCGGCCAGGGCCAGCATGAGGATCGCGGACAGGGCCAAGGCGGCCCGAGCAGCGATTCGGAAGGCAAGGGCCCGCAGGCCGGTGTGCCGGCCGGCAGTACTGGCGGTAAGCCCGCTTGGGCTCAGGAAGGTATTCCGGAGGTTGAGCTTGGCCGGCTGAACGTGGCCCGCGCGCCCGATCGGGTGCTGAACCAGGCCTATGCAGAGGCGGTCGCCTCGATCACCCCGGACATGGTGGCCTTCTACAACCTGCCCTACGATGAGATGACCGATCAACTCGCGAACAACTGGGACGGCGTCACCTTCATCGACTCGCCGCTGCAGAACCTCGCGCTGCTGAAGGATGCGCTGGACGGAACGTCCTCGCTCGCGGATCTCGGGGTGACCACCGACGTCAAGACGCTTGCAGCCGTCTTCCTCGGCACCGCCTCTGACAAGACCGTGCCGATCACGGTCGAAACCGTGGTGGCGGTGACCACGATCCTCGGTATGCCGGTTACCGGCGACGAGGCCGAGGCGCTCGCGGCCAAAGCCGAAGCCATCCGCAGCGCGGTGCTGACCGGGCACGACAGCTGAACGGATGACGGGCGGCCGGCGCCGGTCCACGATCGGCGCCCAAGCCTGAAGACCCAAACCGGGGCAGCCCCGCTGCCCCGGTTTCAACGTTTCCCCCGCAGAGTGATGCAACTTTGGGCAGGCGCCGGCTGGGCCTCTGGCCGCCCGCGCCGGCCCCGCCCTGCCGGCTTGTGAGCGCGTCGCCCCGCATGCTAACGAAGCCGCGCCGCGACAGCGAAAGGCCTCCCCCGATGACGAAAACCGTCAAGGATTA
>JAKAJW010000309.1 GCA_021813645.1 Pseudomonadota bacterium
CAACCGGCCGGTGCCCAATCCGAAGATCAAGCCGGGCGACAGCCCGCTGTTCAACCGCGCGGTGCAGGGGCTCTATGAGCTCGGCTCCACCTTCAAGATCTTCGACGTCGGCCAGGCGCTCGACCTCGGGCTGATCACGCCGCAGACGATGATCGACACCACGCCGTTCCGCATCGGCAAGTTCCTGATCCACGACTTCCACAACTACGGCTCCAAGCTCTCGGTCACCGACGTGATCCGCCAAAGCTCCAACATCGGCGCGGCGCGGATCGCCATGCTGATCGGCGGCGAACGGCAGAAGGCCTTCCTGAAGTCGCTCGGCCTGCTCGAACCCGCGCCGGTGCAGCTGATCGAGGCCAAGGACGTGCGGCCGCAATACCCCTCGAACTGGTCCGACGTCTCGACCATGACGATCGCCTATGGCCACGGCATCTCGGTCTCGCCGCTGATGCTGGCCGCCGGCTATGCCAGCATGCTGAACGGCGGCATGCGGGTCTACCCGAGCCTGGTGATGACCGACCATCCGAAGATCGGCCCGCGCATCGTCTCCGAGGCGACCTCGGACAAGCTGCGGGCAATGCTGCGCAATGTGGTCACCTCCGGCACCGCCTCGCTCGGCGACGTGCCGGGCTACGACGTCGGCGGCAAGACCGGCACCGCCGACAAGGTGAACCCCGACGGCGGCTATTATCACGACAAGGTGGTGTCCACCTTCGCCTCGGTTTTCCCGGTGGCGCACCCGAAATACGTGCTGATCGTGATGCTCGACGAACCCTCCGACAACATGGACGGCACCCCGCGCCGCACCGCCGGCTACACCGCCGTGCCGATCACGGCCGAGATCATCCGCCGGGCGGCGCCGCTCCTCGGGATGCCGCCAGAGATTGCCTCCGCGCCGCTCAATGCGATAACACTCGCGCGCAACTGACGGGGGTGGCCGAAGCTTGAGACAAGCGGGCGAAAAGGCGGGCGCGACGCGACGGATGAGCCTTTCGGAGCTGGGCCTGGCGGCGCGCGGCGGCCGCGAGGCCATGGTGAGCGGCCTCACCGTGGACAGTCGCGAGGCCGGGCCGGGCATGCTGTTCGCCGCCCTGCCGGGTTCCAGGGTGCATGGCGCAACCTTCGCCGCCTCGGTGCTCGAAAAAGGCGTCGCCGCCGTGCTGACCGATCCGGAGGGCGCCCGGCTCGCCGCCGGGGCGCTGGCCGATGCTCCGGCGGCGCTGGTGGTGGTGGAAGAGCCGCGCGCGGCGCTGTCGCGTGCCGCCGCGCTGTGGTTCGGCGCCCCGCCCGAGGTGATGGTGGCGGTGACCGGCACCAACGGCAAGACCTCGGTGGCCACCTTCGCCCGCCAGATCTGGGCGGCGCTCGGCCATCCGGCGATCAATCTCGGCACCACCGGGATCGAGGGGGCCTGGGAAGCGCCGCTGCATCACACCACGCCCGATCCGATCACCCTGCACCGCGCCCTGGCCGAGGCCGCCGCCGCAGGCATCACCCATGCCGCGATGGAGGCCTCGAGCCACGGGCTCGACCAGCACCGGCTGGATGGCGTGCGGCTCGCCGCGGCGGCCTTCACCAACTTCACCCAGGATCACCTCGACTACCACCACAGCTTCGACGCCTATTTCGCCGCCAAGGCCCGGCTGTTCTCCGAAGTCCTGCCGGAGGACGGCACCGTCGTCGCCAATATGAACGATCCCGCTGGCACCCGCGTCGCCGCCATCGCCGCCGCCCGCGGTCAGGAATTGATCGGCGTCGGCCATTCCGCCGCCTGTGACCTGCGGATCACCGGCCAGCGCTTCGACGCGACGGGGCAGGACCTGCGCTTTGTCTGGAAAGGACAAGCCTACCAGGCGCGGCTGAGCCTGATTGGCGGGTTCCAGGCGGAAAATGTGCTGGTCGCCGCCGGCCTCACCATCGCCGCCGGCGAACCGGCCGAGGCGGTGTTCGGCGTGCTCGACCGGCTCGCCACCGTGCGCGGCCGGATGCAGCTTGCCGCCACCCGCGCCAATGGCGCCTCGGTCTTCGTCGATTATTCCCACACCCCCGACGCCATCGCCACCGCGCTGAAGGCGCTGCGCCCGCATGTGCTCGGCCGGCTGGTCATCGTCTTCGGCGCGGGCGGCGACCGCGATCGCGGCAAGCGGCCGCTGATGGGCGCGGCCGCGGCCGAACACGCCGATCTCTGCATCGTCACCGACGACAACCCGCGATCCGAGGATCCGACGGCGATCCGCGCCGCGGTGCTCGCCGCCTGCCCGGGCGCGACCGAAATCGGCGACCGCGCCGAGGCGATCCTGCGCGGCGCGGCGGCGTTGGGGCCGGGCGACGCGCTGCTGATCGCCGGCAAGGGCCACGAGAGCGGCCAGACGATCGGCTCCACCACCTATCCGTTCGACGATGTGGAACAGGCCAGCCTCGCCGTCGCCGCGCTCGATGGGAGGCGGGCGTGAGCGCGCTCTGGACCGCCGCCGAGGCCGCCGCCGCGACCGGCGGGCAGGCGACCCTTCCCTTCACCGCCTCCGGCGTCTCGATCGACAGCCGCAGCCTGGAAGCAGGCGATCTGTTCGTCGCCTTGAAGGACGTGCGCGACGGCCATGATTTCGTCGCTCAGGCCTTCGCCCGCGGCGCCGCGGCCGCGCTGGTCACTCACCGGCCTGAGGGCGTGGCGGCCGATGCGCCGCTCTTGATCGTGCCCGATGTGCTCGAGGCGCTCGGCCGGCTCGGCGCCGCCGCCCGCGCCCGCACCCGGGCCAAGGTGGTCGCCGTCACCGGCTCGGTCGGCAAGACCTCGTCGAAGGAGATGCTGCGCGCCGTGCTGTCCGGCCAGGGCCGCACCCATGCCGCCGAGGCGAGCTTCAACAACCAATGGGGCGTGCCGCTGACCCTGGCGCGGATGCCCGCCGCCACCGAATATGCGGTGATCGAGATCGGCATGAACCACCCCGGCGAGATCGCGCCGCTCGCCCGGCTGGCGCAGCCGCATGTCGTGCTGATCACCACCGTCGCCGCCGCGCATCTGGAAGCCTTCGACTCGGTCGAGGACATCGCCCGCGAAAAGGCCTCGATCGTGCAGGGCATGGTGCCGCCCGGCACCGCCGTGCTGAACGCCGATCTTGCGGTGACGCCGATCCTCACCACGGCCGCGGCCGAGGTCGGCGCCCGCACGATCCTGTTCGGCGCCAGCGCTGCGGCGGAGTTCCGCCTGATCGGGGCGCAGTTGGCCGGCGATGCCACGGTGGTGCGCGCCGATGCCGCCGGCCGGCCGCTTCTGTTCAAGGTCCGCACCGCCGGGCGCCACTTCGCGCTGAACGCGCTCGGCGTGCTGGCGGTGGCCGAGGCGCTCGGCCTCGATATGGGTCTCGCCGCCGCCGACCTCGGCCAGTGGCAGCCGCCGATCGGCCGCGGTGCGCGCGAACGCATCCAGCTCGACATCCTGCACGAGGCGATGGCCTTCGAGCTGATCGACGACGCCTTCAACGCCAATCCGGCCTCGCTGGCCGCCGCCCTCGATCTGCTCGCCACGGCCAAGCCGATCAACGACGTCGGTCGGGTCGCCGAGGGCCGCCGCGTCGCCGTCTTGGGCGACATGCTGGAACTCGGGCCGCAGGAACTGGCGCTGCACCGCGCCGTCGCCGATCACCCGGCGCTCGCCTCCGTCGCCCTGATCCATTGCGTCGGCCCGCGGATGCGGGCGCTCTGGCAGGCACTGCCGGCGCGCCAACGCGGGCTCTGGACCGAGACCGCGGCCGAAATGGCGGCGCAGGCGCGCCATCTCGTCGATGCCGGCGATGTCGTCTTGGTGAAGGGCTCCAAAGGCTCCAAGGTCAGCCTGGTGGTTGACGCGCTGCGCAAACTGAGCCATGCCGCGACGCCGCAATCCCGGAGGACGGTCTGAATGCTCTATTGGCTGAGCGAGCTTGCCCATGGCGGCGGCATCTTCAACCTCTTCCGCTACATCACCTTCCGCGCCGGCGGCGCCTTCTTCACCGCGCTGATCTTCGGCTTCCTGTTCGGCCGGCCGCTGATCGACTTCCTGCGCGCCCGCCAGAAGAAGGGCCAGCCGATCCGCAGCGACGGCCCGCAGAGCCATTTCTCCAAGGCCGGCACGCCGACCATGGGCGGCATGCTGATCCTCGGCGCGCTGGTGGTCTCCACCCTGCTTTGGGCGCGGCTCGACAACGTCTATGTCTGGCTGGTGCTGATGGTGACGCTGGGCTTCGCGGCGATCGGCTTCGCTGACGACTGGAAGAAGGTGACCAAGCAAAACACCAAGGGCGTGTCGAGCCGGGTGCGCTTCCTGCTCGGCCTCCTGTTCGCCGCCGTAGCGGGCTATCTGACGGCCCACGCCCAGCCGGCCGAGCTGACCGACACGCTGGCGCTGCCCTTCTTCAAGACCGTGTTGATCCAGATGGGCTATTTCTTCGTGCCCTTCGCCATGCTGGTGATCGTCGGCGCCGCCAATGCGGTGAACCTGACCGATGGGCTCGACGGGCTGGCGATCATGCCGGCGATGATCGCCGCCGGCACGCTGGGGCTGATCGCCTATGTCGTCGGCAACTACAATTACGCCACCTACCTCGATCTGCATTTCGTGCCCGGCACGGGGGAGTTGCTGATCTTCGTCTCGGCGCTGATCGGCGGCGGCCTCGGCTTTCTCTGGTACAACGCGCCGCCGGCCGCGGTGTTCATGGGCGATACCGGCTCGCTGGCGCTCGGCGGCGCGCTCGGCGCCATCGCGGTGGCGATCAAGCACGAGATCGTGCTCGCCATCGTCGGCGGTCTCTTTGTGGTCGAGGCGCTCTCGGTCATCATTCAGGTCGCCTATTTCAAGCGCACCGGCAAACGGGTGTTCCTGATGGCGCCGATCCACCACCACTTCGAGAAGAAGGGCTGGGCCGAGCCGCAGATCGTCATCCGGTTCTGGATCATCTCTCTGATCCTGGCGCTGATCGGCCTGGCGACGCTGAAACTGCGCTGAAGGCCGCAGGGGGCAGCGTCCCGGTTTTCCCGCCCAGGACGCGTTCCTCGTGTAGCCGCGGGTATTTGAGCCAAGAAGAAAGGCGGACTGTATGATTCCGGTACGCGGGTTTGACGGGCGCAGGGTCGCCGTGCTGGGGCTCGGCCGTTCGGGGCTGGCGCTGGCCGCGGCGCTGGCGGCGGGCGGCGCCGAGGCGCTCCTGTGGGACGACAGCCCCGAGGCGCGGACCAAGGCCGAGGCCGCCGGCTACGCGCTGACCGACCTCACCCGCGAACGGGCGCTCGAAGGGGTGGCCTGCCTCGTGGTCTCGCCCGGCATT
>JAKAJW010000391.1 GCA_021813645.1 Pseudomonadota bacterium
CCGGCCCCGCGCTGAACGCGCTGAAGGACGAGATCGACGCCGCGCTGAAGGCCAAGAAGGCGGCGCTGGCCGATGCCGCGCTCGACGCCCGGCTGAAGGCGGAATGGCTCGACGTCACCCTGCCCGGCCGGCCGCGGCCGCAGGGCACGATCCATCCGGTCAGCCAGGTCACCGAAGAGCTCACCGCGATCTTCGCCGACATGGGCTTCGCCGTCGCCGAAGGTCCGCAGATCGAAACCGACTGGTACAATTTCGACGCGCTCAACATCCCGCCGGAACATCCGGCGCGGCAGGAGCACGACACTTTCTTCATGGCCCGCCCCGAAGGCGCCAACCGGCCGCCGCATGTGCTGCGCACCCATACCTCGCCGGTGCAGATCCGGGCGATGACGGCCCAGGGCGCGCCGATCCGGGTGATCGCGCCGGGCCGCGTCTACCGGATGGACATGGACCAGACCCATGCGCCGATGTTCCACCAGGTCGAGGGGCTGGCGATCGACCGCGACCTGTCGATGGCCAATCTGAAATGGGTGCTGGAGGAATTCTTCTCGGCCTATTTCGGCACCAAGGTGAAGACCCGCTTCCGCGCCTCGCATTTCCCCTTCACCGAACCCTCGGCCGAAGTCGACATCCAGTGTTCCTGGGTCGACGGCCAACTGCGGATCGGCCAGGGCGAGGGCTGGATGGAAGTGCTGGGCTCTGGCATGGTGCATCCCAAGGTGCTGGCCGCCGCCGGGGTCGACCCCACCGAATGGCAGGGCTTCGCCTTCGGCATGGGAATCGACCGGATCGCCATGCTGAAATACGGCATTCCCGACCTGCGCGCCTTCTTCGAAAGCGACCTGCGCTGGCTGCGCCACTACGGCTTCGCCGCGCTCGACGTGCCGACGCTGCACGGCGGGATCAACCGCTAACCGCCGCCCAAAACCAAGAGCCGGCCGCCGCCCGCTTCCCGTCGCCCGGCTCGGGCGGCGGATCTCGCCGTGCCGCGCCGTCGCCGCTTCGGCGGCCTGCAGCTTGCGGCCCGCAAGACCGCGGTGAAATGCGGTGTCAAATCGGTGCGAAATCGGTGCTTTATCGGTATTCCGGTTTCGGCGCCTTTTCAAAGGCTTGCCGGCATGCGGCCGGCGCCGGGCCGGGCCGAGCGCACGTCGCCTTCGGACTTCGGTAACGAAGTCTGGCGGCTACTGCAGCGAGATGCTGAGCAGCTGGAAGGCCCGCTCGGCGGCGGAGCTCCACACCAGAAGCACGGTAACGGCCATCAGGGCGCAGAGCAGCGCGGGCTGCATCGGCCGGCGATCGGAAGGGATATCAAGCATTCTGTCCATGCCGTGATCTATAGCCATTATGATTAAGGCAGAATACGTCTTTTCCGGGGCGTGCCGGCAACTCTCCGTTTCCACTTGGGAAATCCGCGTCTGGTCTGGCCCCGCCCGGATCCGGCCCGGCCTCCGGACCGGTTCTGGCGCGGCCCTTTCCCTTGCCGGCGCTTTGCGCTAATCCCCAGGCCCGAGACGCATCCGAGACGCACCCCGGGGGTTCGGCATGAAATTCACCCTGTCCTGGCTGAAGGATCACCTCGAGACCGAGGCGACGCTGGCCGAGATCTGCGAAGCGCTGACCGACCTCGGGCTGGAGGTGGAAGAGGTTTCCGACCCCGCCGACCGGCTTGGCAGCTTCCGTATCTGCCGCGTGATCGAAGCCGTGCAGCACCCCAACGCCGACCGGCTAAGGGTTTGCCGCGTCGAAACTTTCCCCGAAGGTCCCGGCGGCCGCGCGGAAGAGGTGCAGGTGGTCTGCGGCGCCCCCAACGCCCGCACCGGCCTGGTCGGCGTCTTCGCCCCGGTCGGCACCCATGTGCCGGGCACCGGCGTCGATCTGAAGGCCGGCGTGATCCGAGGCGTCGAAAGCAACGGGATGCTCTGTTCGGAGCGCGAGCTGGAACTGTCGGACAACCACGACGGCATCATCGACCTGCCCGCCGACGCCCCGCTGGGCACGCGCTTCATCGACTGGAAGGGTCTGAACGACCCGATGATCTACATCAAGATCACCCCGAACCGGCCGGATGCGCTCGGCGTCCGCGGCGTGGCGCGCGATCTGGCGGCCCGCGGCCTCGGCCGGCTGAAGCCGCAGAGCATCGACCCGGTGCCGGGCCGTTTCGCCGCCCCGATCCGGGTCGAGATCGACCCGGCCCTGAAGCAGAAGGGCTGCCCGCTCTTCGCCGGCCGGGTGATCCGCGGCGTGAAGAACGGCCCCTCCCCCGCCTGGTTGCAGGCCCGGCTCAAGGCGATCGGGCTCCGGCCGATCTCGGCGCTGGTCGATATCACCAACTTCTTCACCTTCGACCAGAACCGTCCGCTGCACGTCTTCGACGCCGCCAAGGTCAAGGGCGGGGTGCTGCGCATCCATCCTGCCGAGGGCGGGGAGACGCTGCTGGCGCTGGACGGCAAGACCTATGGCTTCGCGCAGGGAATGATGGCGATTTCCGACGCCAGCGGCCCGGAATCGATCGCCGGCATCATGGGCGGCGAGGCCTCCGGCTGCACCGAGGAGACCACGGAGGTCTTCCTGGAAAGCGCCTATTGGGATCCGATCACGGTGGCGACCACCGGCCGGGCGCTGAAAATCAACTCCGACGCGCGCTACCGGTTCGAACGCGGCGTCGACCCCGAGTTCACCCTGCCCGGCCTGGAAGCCGCGACCCGGATGATCCTCGAGCTTTGCGGTGGCGAGGCCTCCGAGGTCGTGCTGGACGGCGCGGTTCCCGACACCGCGCGTGGCTACCGGCTCGACCCCGCGCGGGTGCAGTCGCTGGTCGGCATGGCGATCCCGGCCGAAGAGCAGCGCCGCACGCTGGAGGCGCTCGGCTTCCGGCTCGACGGCGATCAGGCCTTCCCGCCCTCCTGGCGGCCCGACATCCTCGGCGAGGCCGATCTGGTGGAAGAGGTCGCCCGAATCGCTTCGCTGACCAAGCTCGAAGGCAAGCCGATGCCGCGCACCCAGGCCGGCGTGCCGCGGCCGATCCTGACCGCGCAGCAATTGCGCGAGCGCGCCGCCCGGCGGACGCTGGTCGCGCTCGGCTACAACGAATGCGTCAGCTACAGCTTCATCGACGCCGCCGCGGCCGCCCTGTTCGGCGGCGGCCAGGAGGTTCTGCGGCTGGAAAACCCGATTTCGTCGGAAATGACCCATATGCGGCCGGACCTGCTGCCCGGCCTGCTGCAGGCCGCCGCCCGCAACCAGGCGCGCGGCTTCATGGATCTGGCGCTCTGCGAGATCGGCCCCGCCTTCCACGGCGGCGAGCCGGGCGAGCAGCATCTGCAGGCCGCCGGCCTTCTGGTCGGCGCCAGCGCCTCGCGCGACCCCTATGGCTCGCGCCGGCCGGTCGACCTCTACGATGCCAAGGCCGACGCCGAGGCGGTGCTGGCCGCGCTCGGCGCGCCGGCGAAGGTTCAGATCGACCGCAAGACGGATGGCTGGTGGCATCCCGGCCGCTCGGGCCGGATGACGCTGGGCCCGAATGCGTTGGCGGTGTTCGGCGAACTTCACCCGAAGGTGCTGAAGGCGCTCGACGTGAAGGGGCCGGCGGTGGCCTTCACCGTTCTGGTCGCCAATGTGCCGATGCCGAAGGGCAAGACCACGACGCGGCCGGCGCTGGCCCTTTCGGGCCTGCAGGCGGTGGAGCGCGACTTCGCCTTCGTCGTCGACGCCCAGGTGGAAGCGCTGAGCCTGGTGAACGCGGCCCAGGGCGCCGACAAGGCGCTGATCGAGCGGGTGACGGTGTTCGACCAATTCGCCGGCGAGAAGGCCGAGGCGCAGATGGGCCCCGGCAAGAAGTCGATCGCGCTGAGCGTGCGGCTGCAGCCGACCGACAAGACGCTGACCGACGCCGAGATCGAGGCAGTCAGTGCCAAGATCGTCGAAAAGGTCGCCAAGGCGACGGGCGGGGTGCTGCGGGGCTGATCCCGCCGCCCCGCGGGCCCGGCTTGATCCTGCCGCGCCGCTCCCCTAGAAGCGGCGCGTTGCCGGAGAGGTGAGATATGGGCTTTAAGATGGGCATCGTCGGCCTGCCGAACGTCGGCAAGTCGACGCTCTTCAACGCGTTGACGCGGACCGCCGCGGCGCAGGCGGCGAACTTCCCGTTCTGCACCATCGAGCCCAATGTGGGCGAGGTGGCGGTGCCCGACAAGCGGCTCGAGGTGCTGGCGCAGATTGCCGGCTCCAAGCAGATCATTCCGACCCGGATGACCTTCGTCGACATCGCCGGGCTGGTGCGCGGCGCCTCGAAGGGCGAAGGGCTCGGCAACCAGTTCCTCGCCAATATCCGCGAATGCGACGCCATCGCCCATGTGCTGCGCTGCTTCGAGGATGGCGACATCACGCATGTCGAAGGCAAGATCGACCCGATCGCCGATGCCGAGACGATCGAGACCGAGCTGATGCTGGCCGATCTGGAATCGATCGAGCGGCGGCTGCCGAACCTCGCCCGCAAGGTGCGCGGCGGCGACAAGGAGGCGGTCGATCAGGAGCGCCTGCTAAAGGCCGCCCAGGCCGCGCTGGAGGCCGGCAAGCCCGCGCGCATGGTGGCAGTCGCCGCTGACGACCGCCGCGCCTGGGAGATCCTGCAGCTGCTCACCGCCAAGCCGGTGCTCTATGTCTGCAATGTCGAGGAGGCCTCGGCCGCCTCCGGCAACGGGCTGTCCGCCAAGGTGGCGGAGATGGCCAAGGCGCAGGGCGCCGCGACGGTGGTGATCTCGGCGCGCATCGAGGAAGAGATCAGCCAATTGCCGGACGAAGAGCAGGCGATGTTCCTCGAAGAAATGGGCCTGCACGAGGCCGGCCTCGACCGGCTGATCCGGGCCGGCTACGCGCTGCTCGGGCTGGAGACCTTCTTCACCGTCGGCCCGAAGGAGGCGCGGGCCTGGACGATCGCCAAGGGAACGCTGGCGCCCCAGGCCGCGGGGGTGATCCACGGCGACTTCGAAAAGGGCTTCATCCGCGCCGAGACGATCGGCTACGCCGACTATGTCGCGGGCAAGGGCGAGGCCGGCGCCAAGGAGGCCGGCAAGTTCCGGGTGGAAGGCAAGGGGTACGAGGTGCAGGACGGCGACGTGCTGCATTTCCTGTTCAACGCCTGAGCCTTTCCCCTTGTCGACGCCCCGCCCCGCCGCTAAACGGGCAGGCGGAGTGGTGGCCGAGTGGTCGAAGGCACACCCCTGCTAAGGGTGCAGGCGGGAAACCGTCTCGAGGGTTCGAATCCCTTCCACTCCGCCAGCCACCCCAGGAT
>JAKAJW010000238.1 GCA_021813645.1 Pseudomonadota bacterium
CGCCTTCGCCCGCGCCAGCCCGGCCTCGACCTCGCCGCGGGCCACCAGGCCGCGGATCAGAACATTGTCCTGCCGTCCCGCCTGCACCGCCCGCGCGCCGACCGCCGCCGCCGGCGTGTCGATCCGCCGCTCCGGCCGCCAGTCGATCGGGAAATCGTCGAAGCTCAGCGCCGCCATCGCCCCGTCCGACCCGGCGACCAGCGCCACCGCCTCGCCGCGGAACCGCACCTCGCCCTCGGCCAGCGCCGGCTGATCGGCGAAGGCCGGGATCACGCCGAACCGGTTGAGCCCCGGAATGTCGGCCGCGGTGAAGGCCATCACCCCGCGCGCCGCCGCCCATTCCGACAGATCTCCGAAGCTGAACCGCGCCGCCCAATGCGGCGAGCGTACCGCCCGGACCACCAGCGCGCCCTCCGGCCAGCTATCGGCGCCGAAACTCTCCGCCCCGGTCACCTTGGCCCGCCCGTCCAGCCGCTCGACCCGCGCCCCGACCGCCGCGCCAGCCTCCGGCACCACCGCCGCCGGCGCCGCGCCCAGCGCCAGCACAGCCGACACGATCGCCTGGTAGCCGGTGCAGCGGCACAACACGCCGGCCAGCGCCCGCTCGACCGCGTCGCGGCTCGGCTGCGGCGTCTCCCGCAGCAGCGCGGCGGCCGACATCAGCATCCCCGGCGTGCAGGCGCCGCATTGCGCCGCGCCATGGGCCAGAAAGCTCGCCTGCAGCGCCGACAACAGCCCGTCCTCGGCGGCGAGCCCCTCGACCGTCTCGACCTTGCGGCCCGCCACCTGGGCCACCGGCGTCAGGCAGGCGCAGACCGCCGCGCCATCGACCAGCACCGTGCAGGCGCCGCAATCGCCGGCGTCGCAACCGACCTTGGTGCCGGTCTGCCCCAGCTCCTCGCGCAGCACCGAGGACAGCCGGCGCAGCGGATCGCCCGCCAGCGCCACCGCCCGGCCGTTCAGGCTGAATTCGATGAACTCCGCCCGCCGGTTCATGCCGTCTCCCGGCACAGTTCGGCGACCATCCGGCGCAGCAGCACCCGGGCCGCCTCCAGCCGATAGCCCGCCTCGGCCCGCACGTCCGACAGCGGCGCCAGCGCCGGCTCGACCAGCGCCGCGGCGATCCGGCCGGCCGCCTCGGTCGCCGGCACGCCGATCAGCGCCGCCGCCTGCCGGTCCAGGCTGACCGCCACCGGCCCGCAGGCGCCCACCGCCAGCGCCGCCTCGGCCACCTTGCCGTCGCGCAGCGCGATCCGCGCCGCCACCATGACGATCGAGATCACCAGCGCGCCGCGCGCCCCGAGCTTGCGGAACGCCCCCCGCCCGGCCGGGTCCGGCACGATCACCGCGGTCAGGATCTCGCCCGGTTCCAGCGCCGTCTGCCGCGGCCCGCGCAGGAAAGCGGCCAGCGGAAGCCGCCGTCGGCCGCGCGTCGAGGCCAGTTCCACCTGCGCACCCAAGGTCAGCAGCGGCGGCACCCCGTCGGCCGCCGGCGAGGCGTTGCACAGATTGCCGCCGATCGTACCGGCATTCTGGATTTGCGCCGCGCCCACCTCGCGCGCCGCCGCCCGCAGCCCGTCGAAGGCCGGCGGCAACTGGGCCCGGGCGATCTCGGCCCAGCGCGCGGTCGCGCCGATGCGCCAGCCGTCGCCCTCGCGCAGGATGCCACGCAGCCCCCGCACCGCGGTCAGGTCGAGCATCGGCCCGGACAACGCCGCCGTCTCGATCGCCGGAAAAAGATCGGTGCAGCCGGCCATCAGGCGCACACCTTCGCCGGCGGCGATCGCCACCGCGTCGTCAAGCGTCTGCGGCCGGAACAGCTCCGCCAAGGGCCCTCTCCCCGGTGGTCGGAAAACTCATTCGTGAACGAACGGAGCCTGAGCCGCCGCCCCGCCCCCTGTCAACGTCCAAATGCGGCTTGCCTCCGGCCCATTCCGGCGAAATGATCGGAACATGACGATAGAAGCGCCCGACGACTACCGATTGGACGCGCAGGTGGGTTTTCTGCTCAGAAAAGCAACCCAGCGCCATCTGGCGATCTTTGCCGCCTTGATGCCCGACCTGACCCCCCGGCAATTCGCCGCCCTGGCCAAGCTCTGCGAACTGGGCCCGACCTCGCAGAACGCGCTCGGCCGCGCCACCGCGATGGATATCGCCACGATCAAGGGCGTCGCCGACCGGCTGCGCGCCAAGGGCCTCGTCGCCGCGCTGCCCGACCCCGCCGACCGCCGCCGCCTGGTGCTGGCGCCGACCGAGGCCGGCCGCGCCAGCTATGCCGCCGCCCGCCCCGAGGCGCACCGGATCACCGCCGAGACGCTGGAGCCGCTGAGCCCGGACGAACGCATGACCTTCGTCGCCCTGCTCGCCCGTCTGGGATGAGCCCGACGCGGCCGCCCCGGCCGGGCCGCTGCTTTCTTGACGCGCCCGGCCGTCGCGGGCATCGTTTGCACACGAACGGTTTCCCGGAGGCAGGAATGGCGCAGGGCCAAGTCGTCGGCGTCGATGTCGGCGGCACTTTCACCGACCTGATCCTGACCGATCCCGCCAGCGGCGCCGTCCGCCTCGCCAAGGTTCCGACCACGCCGGAAAACCAGGCCCATGGCGTGCTCGCCGCGCTTTCGGCCGCCGGTGTCGACCTGCCGGCAACCGCGCTGATCGTGCATGGCACCACCACCACCACCAATGCCGTGCTGGAACGCAAGCTGGCCAAGACCGGCCTGATCACCACCCAGGGCTTCCGCGACATCCTCGAGCTCGGCCGCCGCACCCGGCCGCAGGCCTATGGCATGACCGGCAGCTTCACCCCGGTCATCCCGCGCAACCTGCGCCTGGAAGTCCCCGAGCGGATGGACGCCGGCGGCCAGCCGCTGATCCCGCTCGACGAAGCCGCCGTCGAAGCTGCCGGGCGCCGGCTGCTCGAGGCGGGCTGCGTCTCGGTCGTCGTCCATTTCCTGCACGCCTATGCCAACCCCGCGCACGAGCGGCGTGCGGCCGAGATACTCGCCCGCATCTGGCCCAACGAGCACATCACCACCGGCCATTCCCTGCTCTCGGAAGGCCGCGAGTTCGAGCGCGGCGTGACCGCCGCCGTCAATGCCGCGGTCCAGCCGCTGCTGGAACGCTACCTCGCCCGGCTCACCGCCGAGCTGGAGAAAGGCGGCTACCGCGGCGAGGTGCTGGTGATGAACGGCAACGGCGGCATGGTCTCCGCCCGCAGCGTTTCCCGCGAGGCGGCGAAAACGGTGATGTCCGGCCCCGCCTCCGGCGTGATGGCCGCCGCCCATACCGGCCGCCGCGCCGGGCTCGCCAACCTCATCACCTACGACATGGGCGGCACCTCGACCGATGTGGCGCTGATCCGCGGCGCCGAGCCGCCGGTCTCGAACGAGATCGAGGTGGAATATGCCATGCCGATCCATGTGCCGATGGTCGACGTCCGCACGGTCGGCGCCGGCGGCGGCTCCATCGCCCGGGTCACCGCCGCCGGCCTTCTGGCGGTCGGCCCCGACAGCGCCGGCGCCCAGCCGGGGCCGATCTGCTACGGTCGCGGCGGGACGGAGCCGACGATCTCCGACGCGAACCTGCTGCTCGGCCGGCTCGACCCGACCAAGTTCACCGCCGCCGACACCCCGCTCGACGCGGTGACCGGGGCCTTCGCCGAAAAGCTCGGCCGCCCCCTCGGCCTTTCCGCGATCGAGGCGGCCGAGGCGGTGATCCGCCTCGCCAATATCAAGATGGCCGGGGCGATCCGCATGGTCTCGGTCTCGCTCGGCGCCGACCCGCGCGATTTCACCCTCTTCGCCTTCGGCGGCGCCGGCCCGCTGCATGCCACCGCGCTGGCGCGCGAGCTCGGCATCCCCCGCGTGCTGATCCCGGCCCGGCCCGGCATCACCAACGCGCTCGGCTGCACCGTGGCCGACCTGCGGCAAGACTTCGTCCATACCCTCAACACCCCGCTCGACACGCTTGATATGGCGAAGCTTTCCGCCGCGCTCGCCGACCAGGCCGCCGAGGGCACCAGGCTGATCGAGGCCGAACCGGTCGCCCTGACGGACCTGCGCCGCCTGCATTCGGTCGACATGCAATACCGCGGCCAGACCCATCTCCTGCGCGTCCCGCTCGACGGCCCCCAAATCAGCCGCGAAGACCTGCTCGCCCGGTTCGAAGAGGTCTATTACACCCGCTTCCGCATCCGCCTGCCCGGCGCCGCCGCCGCCGTGGTCAACGCCAACACCTCGGTCATCGGCCGCCGCGCGGCGCTCGACCTCGCGACCCTGATCGACCCGGCCCAGCGCCGCGCCACCCTGGCCGAGGCGCAGACCGGCCACCGCTCCGTCCGGTTCGACGGCGCCTGGCACGACACGCCGGTCTACTGGCGCGACCACCTGCCGGCCGATGCGCGCCTGACCGGCCCGGCGATCCTCGAACAGATGGACA
Source organism: Pseudomonadota bacterium (assembly GCA_021813645.1). Lineage (GTDB taxonomy): Bacteria > Pseudomonadota > Alphaproteobacteria > Rhodobacterales > Rhodobacteraceae > Solirhodobacter. The sequence continues at coordinate 4,438 of JAKAJW010000238.1, forward strand.
CCACCACCGTGATCGAGCCGGGCGACAGCGTCGCGACCGACGCCGACGGCAACATCCTCATCACCCTGGGGGCCGCGCCATGATCGACCCGATCACCCTTTCCGTCATCGAGGCCGGCCTGCAGCAGGTCTGCGACGAGATGGACCTCACCTTCTCCCGCGCCGCCTTCTCGCCGGTCATCGCCGAGGCCAACGACCGTTCCGACGGCATCTACAGCGCCGAGGACGGCTCGCTGATCGCCCAAGGCGCCGGCGGCCTGCCGGTCTTCGTCGGCACCATGCAATATTCCACCCGCACGCTGATCGAACGCATCGCCGCCGGCCTCACCCCGGCGCCCCGGCCAGGCGACATCTACGTCGTCAACGATCCCTATCTCGGCGGCACCCATCTGATGGACGTGCGCTTCGCCAAGCCGTTCTATCGGCACGGCAAGCTCTTCTGCTGGCTGTCGAACACCGGCCACTGGCCCGACACCGGCGGCGCCGTGCCCGGCGGCTTCTCCGCCTCCGCCACCTCGGTCGAGCAGGAGGGGCTGCGCCTGCCCCCGGTCCGCCTCTTCAAGGAGGGCGAGATGGATACGGAGATCTACGCCATCATCTGCTCCAACATCCGCGTCGCCTCCCAGCGGATCGGCGACGTGCAGGCCCAGGCCGCCGCGCTGATGGTGGGCGAGGAGCGCCTGGCCGCGCTGATGGACCGCTACGGCGACGACACCGTCACCGAGGCCATCGCCGAACTGCGCCGCCGCGCCGCCACCCAGATGCGCGCCTTCATCGCCGAGATCCCCGAGGGCGCAAGCTTCGAAGACTGGATGAAGAGCCGCGTCGCGCGCGTCGCCGACCGGCCCTATGA
>JAKAJW010000232.1 GCA_021813645.1 Pseudomonadota bacterium
GGCTTGCCGAGATAGTTCAGCAGCACATAGGGATGCACCGTGGTCACCGTCGGATGGGCGAAGGCGCCCGGCGCCTTGCCGGCCTTCACCCCGGCGTCGATCCAGCCCTTCTCGAAGAACGGCTTGGCGATTTCGGCCATCTCGGGATCGAAGGCGGCATAGGCGCCGAGCACGGTCGCCTTGGCCTCGTCCCAGCTCACCGTCCTCGGCACCTCGATCGGCAGCGGCGCGTTGCGGTCCCAGACCTGCAGCCGGTCGAGCCCCATCCACTTCGCCTTCAGCGCGTAGTAGCGGTGCGACAGCTTCGGATAGGCGGCGACCACGGCGTTCCTGAGCGCCTCGACCACCTCCGGCTCGACATCGTTCGACAGATGCCGCGCGGTCTGGGCCGAAGGCATCTTGCGCCAGCGGTCCTCGATCTCCTTTTCCTTGGCAAGCGTGTTGTGGACCCGCGCGAACAGCTTCACGTTCTTGTCGAACACCTCCGCCAGCGCGCGTGCCCCGGCCTCGCGCCGCGCCCGCTCGGGTTCCGACAGAAGGTCGAGCGTCGCCTCCAGGCTCAGCGGCGCCTCCTCGCCCTCCACCGCGAAGGTCAACCCCGCCATGGTCTCGTCGAACAGCTTGTTCCAGGCCGAGGCGCCGACCGCGCCCTGGTCGTGCAGGAACTTCTCCAGCTCGTCGGACAGCTGATAGGGCCGCATCGCCCGCATCCGCTCGAACACGCGGCCATAGCGGGCCAGTTCGGCATTCGCCGCCAGCAGGCCCTTCAGATGCGCCTCGTCGAGCCGGTTCAGCTCCAGCGTGAAGAACACCAGCGCGGCGGTGGCGTCGGTGATCGCCTCCTGCGCGTCGCCCATGAACTTCGCCCGCGCGCTGTCCATCGTGTTCTGGTAGTAGCGTAGCCCGGCATAGGACATCACGCGCCCGGCGGTGATCTCGATCTGCTCGTAGTCGCGCACGCAGGCCAACATGCCCGCAGCGTCGAGGCCGGCCAGCTTGCCTTCGTAATCGGTCGCGAAGCGTTGGCAGGCCTCCGTCGCCCAGGCCAGGTCGCGGACGAATTCCGGCGACTCGGGGCTGGGGTAGAGGTCGCGCAGATCCCAATCGGGCAGCGCGCCAAGCGATTTGCTGCTTCCATCGGCGGGGGCGAACAGCGGGCGGGGCAGGGCGATCGTCATGGCAACCTCATCCGTTTGCCCCATCTAGGCCGGAGCGCCGGCCGAGCGCAAGGCGAAGGCCCCATCGCCGCCCCCATCGCCGCCCCCGTCGCGTGACCGACGCGTGACCGCCGCGTGACCGACGCGCCCGGCCCGGCCCGCTTCCGCAGGCGGCCGGACCCGCAGGGACCCGCGCCGTTTTTTTGGGCAGCGGCCGCGACGAAAGGCGGCGGCGGCACAGGCTTTCCTTTACGCCCGGCCCGGGAGGCCGTTAACTAGGTCCAACAGGGCAGGGTTGTGATGGAACCGACCTATTTCAACGAGATGTATCAAAACGGTGGCGTCCGCTCCCCCTACCGCCATCTGGAGAACTGGACGGCCGAAATGCCGGCCGAGCTGCGCTCGCTGAAACAGGCCGAGGCCGAGGCGCTGTTTCGCCGCATCGGCATCACCTTCGCGGTCTATGGCGAGGGCGGCGACCCGGACCGGCTGATCCCCTTCGACATGTTCCCGCGCGTCTTCACCGCCGCCGAATGGGCGCGGCTGGAACGCGGCATCAAGCAGCGCGCCCGCGCGCTGAACGCCTTCCTCGTCGATGTCTACGGCCGGGGCGAGATCGTGCGGGCCGGCCGCATCCCGGCCCGGCTGGTCTATCAGAACGAGGCCTACGAGAAGGCGGTGGCGGGTTTCGTGCCGCCGCGCGGGGTCTATTCCCATATCGTCGGCATCGACCTCGTGCGCACCGGGCCGGACGAGTTCTTCGTCTTGGAAGACAACTGCCGCACCCCCTCGGGTGTGTCCTACATGCTGGAAAACCGCGAGATCATGATGCGGATGTTCCCCGCGCTGTTCCGCGAGAACCGCATCCAGCCGGTCGACCGCTACCCCGAACTGCTGCGCCGCACGCTGCAGAGCGTGGCGCCGGCGAAATGCGACCGGGAGCCGGTGGTGGTGATCCTGACCCCCGGCCATTTCAACTCCGCCTATTACGAACACAGCTTCCTCGCCGATCTGATGGGGGTGGAACTGGTCGAGGGCCAGGACCTCTTCGTCGAGGGCGAATTCGTCTACATGCGCACCACCGAGGGCCCGAAGAAGGTCGACGTGATCTACCGCCGGATCGACGACGCCTTCCTCGACCCGCTCTGCTTCCGCCCCGACAGCGCGCTGGGGGTGCCCGGGCTGATGGATGTCTACCGCTCCGGCGGGGTGACGATCTGCTCCGCCCCCGGCGCCGGGGTGGCCGACGACAAGGCGATCTATACCTTCGTGCCGGAGATGATCCGCTTCTACCTGGGCGAGACGCCGATCCTGCAGAACGTTCCGACCTGGCAATGCGGCAAGCCCGAGGATCTGAAGCATGTGCTGGCCCATCTCGGCGAGCTGGTGGTGAAGGAGGTGCACGGCTCCGGCGGCTACGGCATGCTGGTCGGCCCGCGATCGACCCAGGAGCAGATCGCCCGCTTCGCCGAACGCATCCTGGCCGATCCGGCGAATTACATCGCCCAGCCCACGCTCGCGCTCTCCACCGTGCCGACCTTCGTCGAGGAGGGCATCGCGCCGCGCCACGTCGACCTGCGGCCCTATTGCCTGGTCGGCGAACGGGTGGAGCTGGTGCCCGGCGGGCTCACCCGGGTCGCGCTGAAGGAGGGCAGTCTGGTGGTGAACTCCTCCCAGGGCGGCGGCGTGAAAGACACCTGGGTGCTGGCGGAGTGAGAAGCATGACGATTTTCGCCCTCACCCTCCCCCCCCGCGCCCAGACGGCGAAGACCGCCCCGCAGACCTTCGGCGCCACGCCCGGTCACCGGCCGGACGCCCGACCCTCACCCCGGGAAGGCGTTCCGCAACGTCCCGGCAGGCACGACCGCCTCGATGGCCGCCCCGCCACCGCCCAGACCGGACGGAGCACAGGCTCTCCCAGGCTCGGGCGTCGCCCTCATCGCGTCGCCTGCCTGCAGGGCAGGGGGGGCGCGTCATGCTGAGCCGGACCGCCGACAACCTCTACTGGATCACCCGCTACATGGAGCGGGCCGAGACCATGGCCCGGCTTCTGGACGTCGGCGGCCGGATGGCGCTGCTGCCCTCCACCGGCGAGGGCTTCCACAGCGAATGGGAAAGCCTGCTGCAGGCGTCCGGCACCGCCGAAGGCTTCGCCCGCAAATACGGCGACCCGGTGCAGCGCAACATCGAGAGCTACTTCTTCTTCGATCTCGACAATCCCTCGTCGATCGCCTCCTGCATCACCCGCGCCCGCGAGAACGCCCGCATCGTGCGCGGCGCGCTCACCACCCAGGTCTGGGACACGTTGAACGGTGCCTTCCAGGAGATCCGCGCGCTCGAACGCCGCCCGCGGTCGGAACTCGATCTGTCCTCGCTCACCGATTGGACGATGCGCCACTCGGCGCTCTTGCGCGGCGCCATCGACGGCACCCAACTGCGCAAGGACGGCTGGGATTTCCTCAAGCTCGGCTACTATCTCGAACGCGCCGACAACACCGCCCGGCTGATCGACGTGAAATATTACGTGCTGCTGCCGGGGGTGGAATTCGTTGGCTCCGGGCTCGACAATTACCAATGGACGACGCTCTTGCGCGCCATGTCGGCCCAGCGGGCCTTCCACTGGGCCTATGGCGGCGAAATCTCGGCGCGCAAGATCGCCCATTTCCTGATCCTCAACATCCAGTCGCCGCGCTCGCTGCGCTCCTCCGTCGAGGGCATGACGGAGCATCTCGACCGGCTCGCCCGCGGCTATCAGCGCAGCTCGGCCGCGCAGTCGAAATCGCGCGCCCTGCTCGCCGAACTGGCCGAGCTGGAGGTCAAGGACATCTTCGACGAAGGGCTGCACGAGTTCCTGACCCGCTTCATCGGCGAGGTGGCCGCGCTCGCCACCCTGATCCACGACACCTACCTCAGCGGGGACCAGGCATGATCCTCACGGTCCTGCATCTCACCACTTACCGCTATGAGACGCCGGTGCGCGGCGTCGTGCAAAGCCACCGGCTGACCCCCTCGCAGTTCGACGGCCAGAAGACCCTCTCCTGGCGGGTCGAGGTCGAGGGCGGCCAGCGCGGCGGCGGTTTTCGCGATGGCGCCGGCGATTGGGTGCAGGGCTATTCGGTGCGTGGCCCGGTCTCGGAACTCGTCGTGCGGGTCGCCGGCGAGGTGGAAACCTTCGATCTGGCCGGCATGCTCAAGGGCCATCGCGAGACCGTGCCGCCCGAGGCCTATCTGCGCGAGACGGCCGCCACCCGGCCGGATGCCGCGCTGGCCGAACTGGGGCGCGAGGCCAGCGCCGGGGCGCGCGATCCGCTCGATGCCGCCCACCGGATTTCCGCCGCCGTGGCCGAGGCGATCGCCTATGCCCCCGGCGCCACCCATGCCCATACCACCGCGGCCGAGGCGCTGGCCCAGGGCGAAGGCGTCTGCCAGGACCATGCCCATGCGCTGATTGCCGCGGCCCGCGCCCAGGGCACGCCCGCGCGCTATGTCTCGGGCTATCTGATGGCCGATGTCGCCGAGCTGCCGCATGAGGCCGCGCATGCCTGGGCCGAGCTTCACATCGCCGGTCTCGGCTGGGTCGGCTTCGACGCGGCCAACCGCTGCTGCCCCGACGGCCGCTTCATCCGCCTCGGCTCGGGCTTCGACGCCCGCGACGCCGCGCCGATCCGCGGCATCGCCCGCGGGCCGGGCTCGGAAAGCCTCGATGTCACCGTTGCCATCCAGGCGGTGCAGCAATAGTCTCCGCCCAGCCTCCTTCACGCCGGTGTGACCCATGACCTATTGCGTGGGCCTGCTCCTCAATCAGGGCATGGTCCTTCTGTCCGATACCCGCACCAATGCCGGGCTCGACAATATCTCGACCTATCGGAAGATGTTCATCTTCGAAGACCCGGGCGAGCGCATCATCGCCATCCTCACCGCCGGTTCGCTCTCGGTGACGCAGACCGCCATCGCTCGGCTGCGCGACGCGATCGACGCGCCCGACGCCAGCCCCGACACATCGATCATGCTGGCCGAAACCATGCTGAAGGTGGGCGAGATCGTCGGCAACACGCTGGCCGAGACCCGCGCCGAGATCGACGAGAAGCTGGCCGCCACCCAACAGGGCGCCA
>JAKAJW010000286.1 GCA_021813645.1 Pseudomonadota bacterium
CGATCGGGATGCCGCGGCCGTTGTCCTTGATCGGAATGGAAAAATCGGCGTGAAGCTCGACCTCGATGCGGCTGGCGTGGCCGGCGACCGCCTCGTCCATCGAGTTGTCGAGCACCTCGGCGACGAGGTGGTGCAGCGCCCGGTCGTCGGTGCCGCCGATATACATGCCGGGGCGCTTGCGGACCGGCTCCAGCCCTTCGAGCACCTCGATGGCGCTGGCGTCATAGGCGTTGGAGGCGGCGTCGCCGGACAGAAGATCGTTCATCAGAGGCCCTCGGCTGGAAGTCCGGGGATTAGACCATCCCTGGGGGGAACCCGCAAGCGCTGGGGGCGCGGCGGGATCGCGCTCCAAATACCGACATCGCACCGATCTTGCACCGATTTCACACCGATTTGCTACCGGCATCGCGGCGCGGGCTAGAGCCATTCCGCCTGCGCCGCCGCATCCCAGCCGAGCGTCATCTTCGCCCCCTCGACGATCAGCGGCCGCTTCATCACGGTGGGGTTGGCGAGCAGCTGCGCCTCGGTGTCGGACTCGCGCAGCCAGTCGTTGAAGGAGCGGTAGGTGGGCGAGGCCTTGTTGATGAGGTTCGAACCGAGCTCGGCCACGATGGGCGCCCATTCGGCCTCGGTCAGCGGCGCGGCGCGCAGGTCGCGGAAGACGGGATCGCGGCCCGCCTCGCGCAGCGCCTTCAGCGCCTTCTTGCAGCTGTCGCAAGTGGGGATGCCGTAGAGGATCATCGGGGGCTCCGGGTCGGGTGGGGCCCACCGTCGCAGTGGTGGGGTGAGCGCTACCCTATGGGAGAGGCGCGGCGGAGGCGATGGGGAAATGGCATTGGTGAGGGAGGCGTGGGGCAGTGTACGCATTCATGGAGCCGCTGGGGCTTTCGGCGCATGCGCTGGCGGGGAAGATGGGGGTGCCGGCCAACCGGGTTTCCATGATCGCGGCGGGCAAGCGCGGGGTGAGCGGGGACACGGCGCTGCGGCTGGCGGCGGCCTTCGGGATCGAGCGAAGCGAGGGGCGGAGTTCTGGATGAACCTGCAGAAGCGGTGGGAGCCGGAGGTGGCGCGGGGTGAGGAGCGCCCGGAAATCGCTCCAGTGGAGCGATTTCAGCCCTGAACGGGCGGAGCCTTGGAGCGGGAAAAACAAGTATTGCACCGCACACTCTCTATCATGCCTTTTGGAGTGGAAGGCCGTGCTTGACAATGAAGTGAAGGAAGTCTCGTCCGAAATTTGTAATGTGGTAAGAATTGTCTCGGACTTCAATTAGTAGACTTTGGTTCAGGAATTTCACGTAAGTATCGAGGGTCCATTCAGAGAATTCAGGGTGCAGTCTTTGGAAGTCATTGAACGCTGACTGCGCATCGCTGATCGATATGGAGCCTCCGCGCTCGTTCAAACTTTGTAGAAACGCAATTTGGCTTCCAAATATCCTAACATAAGTGAGCGCAAAGTGCTTCTCCAGTCGCTCAAAAGCTACTGCCTGAATAAGCGCATTCTCGCGCTCTTCTACCTCAATGTGCGAGACCTGCTGCTTTACGATGTCCGCAACTTGCGGAATTGATGGTAGGTTCTCCCGTGGAAGTGGAGTTGTTCTTGACTCGATTGCGGGAACATCTTCACCACCTTGCTTTGTTGTCTGCTGAGCCGCAAGCCGAAGGTTTACCCCTGGGGTTTTGACCTCTGCGGTAATGTTCGGCAACAGCGCCACAATCTCTTTTCTAAAGACGATAGCAATGGCAAAGATCGCGCAAGGCCAGGCTAGGCTGTGAATTGCGCTCGACGCAAAAGCTAGAATGGGCTCAGAGCCTGATATTTCCCCAGCCGCCATTACCCCCACACCCCCTGAAACTCCCGCCACTCGCCCTTGCTCATGCCGGAGCTTTCCTGCGTCACCTGCTCACCCTTGAGCATCCGTTTCAGGCAGTCAATCGCCTTCGAGGAGAGCGTGATGCCGTCCAGCCGGTAATCCTCGAAGGCGCGGAAGGCGAGCGGCACCCAGGCGGCGGTGATCTGCGCCATCACCTCGGCATAGGCGCGGATTTCGTATTGCGCATGGGCGTCGGCGCGCAGGCGCAGGAAATGGAAGAGGTTGTGCAGGTCGATCTTCCAATACCACTGGGTGTAGATATTGGCGGGCAGGTTCATCCGCGCCAATTCGCGGGCGAGGCCCTGCTGGGGCGATCCGTCAGGCTGGGTCTGGCTCAGCATCGCCTCGTAATGGTCATAGGCCTGGGCGGCGTCGGATTTCAGCCAGGCCAGCACGCGGGCGGCTTCCTCGCCGGCGAGCGCGGCGCCGCGGCCCTGGTTGTTGACGGCGGATTGCGCGGCCAGCGCCGAGGGCTCGGGGATGTAGAACTCGCGGTCGAGGATCGAATAGCGGGCGGAATATTCGTTCACGTTGGCGGTGCGGTGGCGGATCCACTGGCGGGCGACGAAGACCGGCAGTTTGACGTGGAACTTCACCTCGCACATCTCGAAGGGGGAGGAGTGCCAGTGCCGCATCAGGTAGCGGATCAGCCCGTCGTCGTTCGACACATGCTTGGTGCCGGCGCCGTAGCTGACGCGGGCGGCCTGCACGATGGCGGCGTCGTCGCCCATGTAGTCGATGACCCGGACGAAGCCGTGATCGAGCACCTGATGGGCGTGGTAGAGCTGCGCCTCCATCCCCGGGGCGACGGCGCGCAGCGTCGGCTGCGGGTTGGCCCGGGCGGCGGCGATTTCGTCGAGCTGGTCGGGAGAAAGCGGCATGGCGGGCCTCCGGGCGCTGGGGTGAGTCGGGAGACACATTATATTGGGGATGGCCGGCCAGGAAACCGCCAGATGAGGTGGCGCGGCATGGGCGCCACGCGGGGCGGCAAAATCCGCGCCGGCAGCCGGTTCGGTTGACTTTTGGGGGGCGAGCCGGAACACTCTCGCAAAAGTAGCAAAAGCTAGAGGCGGCGAGTGGGGCGGGCATGAGAGCGGTCTGGGCGATGGCGGCGGCGCTGACGATCAGCGGCTGCGGCGGCAATCCGCTGAACAACGGCGGGCCTTCGAGCGGTACCAAATAGGCCCCCGCGCCGACGCTGTCGGTGCCGGCCGATCTGGCGGGCAATCTGAGCAGCGCGGTCTACAACGCCGGCGCCGGCACGCTGACGGTGACGATGCTGCCCTTCGACGGCTCGCCGAGCGGCGCGGCCTACAACCGGCAGAGCACGCTCGATGTCGGCAGCTACCAGGCCTTCGACCTCCAGGAGAACGGCGCCTCGCGGCGCTATCTCGCGCTGTTCCAGCAGAACGGCAATGTCTGGGCCGGGGCGGTGGCCACCGAATACCGCTTTGCCAACAAATACGGCGGCACGATCTACGGCCGCGCCGATGTCTACAGCGGGCCGACCACCGGCATCGCGAGCTATCAGGGCAGCTATGCCGCGGTGCTGACCGTGCCGATCAACTCCAGCGGGACGCCGGCCGGGCCGATCCGGATCGCCGGCACCGCGACGCTGAACGTCGACTTTAACCAGCAACTGGTCGAGGGCCAGGTGACCAACCGCCATGTGGTGGACAGCGCGAACCTGGCCGGCCAGTCGGCCACGCTGGCGGCGCTGAGCGGCGGGATGGCGAATGTCGAGCTGAAGTCGGGCGGGCTGAGCAGCGGCACCTTCCACGGCGATGTCACCGATCCGGGCGGCAACAAGCTCGGCACCTATGGCGGTGTCGTCGCGGCCGGCTCGGCGAGCGCGCCGGGCAGCGCGGTGGCTGGCGTGCTGGTGTTCACCCCGACCGATGCCGGCCAGACGCCGAACTACACCGAATACGGCGCCATGGTGCTGCCGCTGAAGTGCTATTCGACCGCCGGCAGTTCGACGACTTGCCCGTAACCGTCGTTCTGCGCGGCAGCCGCGGCCTGGCGCTTGCCGGGGCCGTGCTGCTTGCGGCGCTGCCGGGGGCCGGCCGGGCCGAGCCGGCTCCGCCGGCCGCGGCTGGGGCTGGGGTTGGGGCGCTGCGGCTGACGGTGCCCTTGGCGCAGGCGCATGATTTCGCCCAGCAGGCGCTGTTGCGGGGGCAACCGGCGGTGGCGCTGCAGGTGGCCCGGGCGCTGCTGGGCCGCGATCCGCAGGATGTGCGGGCGCTGCTGATCGAAAGTCAGGCGCTGGGGCTGCTCGGCCAGCCGGAGGCGGCGGTGTCTGCGGCACGGGCGGCCTATCGGCTGGCCGGCAACCGGACCGAGCGGTTTCAGGCGGCGCTGCTGATCGGCGGGGCGCTGGGCGCGGGCCGGCACTGGATGCGGGCGCAGTTCTGGCTGCGTCGGGCGAGCGACCTGGCGCCCGACGCCCAGGCGCGGGCGCGGACGGCCGCCACCTTCCAGCGGCTGCGCGGGCTCGACCCCTGGGAGGTGCGGCTCGACTTCTCGGTGCGGCCGAGCTCGAACGTGAACGGCGGGGCGGAAAGTTCACTGCTGACCATTCAGGGCCTGCCGGTGGTGGGGTTCCTGAGCGGGACGGCGCAGGCGCTGTCGGGCCGGCAGGAAACGCTGCATGGGAGCCTGAGCTATCGGCTGAGCAGGTCGGCCCGGCAGCGCACCGATCTGGGCGCACGGGTGACGCTGCAGGCGACGCAGCTCAGCGCCTCGGCCCGGGCGCTGGCGCCGGGGGTGCGGGGATCGGATTTCAACTTCGATCAGGCCGAGCTGTTCCTGAGCCGCCGCTTCGTGCTGGGCAAATCGCCCGATGTGAATTCGGCGTCGCTGTCGGTTGGCCGCAGCTGGTTCGGCGGCGCGCTCTACGACCGGCATCTGCGCCTCGACCTGACCCGCGAGCATGCGATCGACGCCCGCAACAGCCTGCGGCTGGGCCTGTCCGCGGCGCGGCAATGGCTCGACGGCGGGATGCGGGCGAACGGCTATGCGTTGGAGGCGGATCTGGCGCATCGGATCGGCGGCGGCACGCTCGGCGGCGCGCTCGGGCTGCTGCAGGTCGCCTCGTCGAACGACCAGATGGCCTATGTCGGCGGCTGGGCGCGGCTGAGCTACAGTTTCGGCCGGCCGGTGGCGGGGGCGCGGCTGTCGGCCAGCCTGACGGCGGGGGCGAACCACTATCCGCATTACGCGGTGTTCTTCGCGGTGCCCGGCGGGCGCTGGGACCGTTATGTGAACGCCAGCCTGTCGGCGCAGCTGGACCGGTTCTCCTATCTGGGCTTCGCGCCGGTGGTGACGCTGGCGGCTTCGCGCATCACCTCCAACGTGAGCCGCTTCACCAGCTCGACGCTGTGGCTGGGG